>DHOX01000032.1:0-42861 GCA_002409785.1 Prevotella sp. UBA5379
GGTTTTAAGATAGCATAAGTCAAAGTAGCTTTCGGCCGGAACATCCAGAAATGATAATGGTATGTTCCCTGAGAATAATGTGCATCACTGGCTCCTAGACCAGCAACATAACCGAGACCCTTTACGTGTCCCTTCAGCTCTCCAAACAGGTAGAGATTACTATTGTGCATATAATTCGCAGATTCCACATCACCGCTATAGATGTTTCTAGTATATTTGACAGACTGTTGCAAGCCAAAAGATAGGGAGAACGGTTTCAGACGATTCTCATAAATGGCTTCCGACATCAACGACCAGGTGTGTCCTCCGACGTGATATTCATAATCTGATCCTTCATTATTAAAATTGTACTGACGAGTTGAAATTGATGTCCCTGTAACGTTAGCTGTCATAGACTGATGCTTAGGCAACTGATGACAGAAATAAAGATCCAGGACAGGTGAGAAACTCCTGTCCCGGTCTAGAATTGTAGCCTCATGGTCCTGTGTTCCATCAATGATCCGACGATCATCGAAACTGCCGGGATTATGGCTGAAATTACCGGAGAGTGTTGCCTGGAACACATAAGAAGCAGAATCAGCCAGATTATATTTCAGTTCGATGTTGTTACAGAATTTACGATCACGTGTTTGCTGATCCTCCCTTGAGATCTTATAATGTGTACCATCATTCAACAGATAGTCAGCATCTTCCTTATTCCTATCACCATCAAAATCCCAATAAGAGAAATCATAGACCAGGCCCAGCTCCGAATTTCTGTGGTTCAGTCTGGCATAGACAGAATGATCTCCATCCCAGGTCGTCACTGAATTGGTCAGTTCTGTTCCTACCGTATACCCGGAATTACTACGACTGGTCCTGATATTGATGACATAAGCGATCCCCTCTCCATACCTTACTCCCGGATTATCAATGAAATCAATATTTCTGATGCACTTAGGATCAAAAGCCATCAAGTCTTCCTTAGAAGCCAGTGCACCATTGAGACGCAATTGAACCTCCCCTTTGTTACTTAAAGTTTTAATGGTATGCATCGCCACGTCCACCTGAATATCCGGAAGAGACAATTTACCAAGCAGACTATAGCCATTAGTAGAACTCTGCTTTTGAGCCTCCGAAGGCAGGAGCAATTTACCATCGGCCTTGTTTACCACCTTTGCCGCTTCCACCTTTACCTCATTCAAATGTATCTCTTTCTGGGCAACAGTAGGTAATGCCAAGATAGCCACCCATAAAATCAAACCTATTCTTTTCATCTCTGCTTGTTTTTTGAGGCAAAGATAAAAGGAGTAAGGCTTAATGGCAAAAAAAGAACCTGACATCTTCCTGACATTTTACGGACAGGAACGAAAAGATTCATATATCCACCATTTTTGTCTATCATAAAGAAGAATTATCCACCAAATATATCATCATAAATAAGGATTGCCGGAGAGCTTAAAAAGCAGTACTTTTGCAAGCAAAAACAGAGACAACCATCATGAAGTATTTATTACTCTCCACCCTTATGTTTTCCGCGTTGATGCACTCCGCAACAGTCCATGCCGGAAGTATTACCAAAATGTCAATCACAGATTCTATCCTCCATAAGCCCATAGCACTGGATGAAGTAATTGTGACTTCTTACAAAGAGAAGAAAAGTTTTAAAGAAATCCCCGCTTCTGTATCTATCCTGTCAGCAGACGAATTGGACAAAGCCAATATCACCGATTTCAAGGAGATCAGCTCGTACATTCCCAACCTCTATTTTCCAGACTACGGTTCTAAATTGACCTCACCACTATATATTCGCGGAATAGGTTCCAAACTGACCCCGTCAGTAGGACTCTATGTTGACGGGATACCTTTTTTTGAGAAATCAGTTTTCGATATAGACATGAATGAAGTCAGTCGTATAGAAGTTTTAAGAGGTCCGCAAGGTACACTTTACGGGCGAAACACGATGGGTGGCATCATCAATGTCTATACCAGGGATCCCCTGGACTACGAGGGGTTCAATTACCGGCAAACTGTAGGGAACTACGGACAAACCGACTTTTCTGGAGCTTATTATGGAAAACTGTCAAAACAGGCAGGTTATTCCTTTTCCTCCGCCTACAGGCATAGTGATGGTTTCTTTACCAATGCATTTACAGGGAAGAAAGTGGATCGCTCCAATCATATCGCAACCAGAGGAAAACTACAATGGAAATCCAAGAACGGACTGGACGGTCTGTTCGCTGTCAACTATGAATATACTGATCAGGGAGGTTATCCCTACGGACTTTACCATCCCACTACAGGAGTGACAGACAGCGTAAACTATAATGATAGAAGTTCCTACCGGCAAGGAGTTCTGACAGCCGGGCTGACCTTTAAATATGAATATTCAGGAATGATATTCAGTTCCATAACCGGCTACCAGAATCTGAATGACCGACAGGCCATAGACCAGGACTTCACCTCAAAGGCTAATCTTTTTGTAATTCAGACCAGTCACCAGAACCAATTTTCACAAGAACTGGAAATGCGCTCTGCCGGTAATCATAAATGGAATTGGCTGAACGGTTTGTTCGGTTTTTATAATAAGGTTGACAGGACCGTGCTATTCAATGCACGATATGGCTATAAAGAACCCTCTTACGGAATAGCCATCTATCACCAGTCTACACTAAAAGACCTGTTTATCCGGAAACTTTCAGCCACAATAGGTGTGCGACTGGATATGGAAAGGGACAAGCAAGACTATACCGTATGGACCCAAACACAAGACAAGAATGAACTTTCCAAGCATTTGAATGACGGCAAGACCTTCACACAATTCACCCCGAAATTTTCCTTACAGTACCAGTTTAATTCCGATGACATGATGTACGCCACGGTTACCCGTGGCTACAAAACGGGAGGGTTTAATGTATCTTTCTCTTCAGCCGAAGAACGAACCTACGCTCCGGAATACAGTTGGAATTATGAGATCGGCAGTAAACTATCCACTTTCAACGGTAAACTCCAGGCAGATGCAGCCCTGTTCTATATCGACTGGCGCCACCAGCAGATCTCACATCTGATTCCTAATGGACAGATTCTGACCAATGCGGGACGCTCCTATAGTAAAGGCGTGGAACTTTCTCTCAGGGCACATCCCACAGACCGGCTCAGTCTACAACTCGCCTACGGTTACACCCAGGCCAAATTCAGGAAATATCTCTATGGGACTGCCGATTATTCGGGCAATTATACCCCCTATATTCCGCGACAAACCGTCATGTTAGGAGGTAATTACACTCTGGATCTGCATTCCCGCTATATTGACCGCCTGCTCTTTTCGGCCGAATATACAGCTATCGGGCGTCAATACTGGAATGAGGCAAATGCCGTAAGCCAGGGATTTTACGGGACCTTGAACGGCAAAATATCTGCGGTAAAGAAAAATATGACCGTCGACCTCTGGATAAAGAATGCTACCTCCAGGAAATACACGGCATACCTGTTCCCGTTAGGTCCTAACTATTTCGCAGAAAAGGGAAAACCACTCACCTTTGGGACGACCATTTCTTTCTCGATGTAAAAGGAATTCTCCTTACTCATCATCACCAAAGAGCTACCTGAAAAAGATATTTCAATTTTTAAAGAATATAAACAGCATGACAACCGAAGAATTGATCAAGAAATATAACGTCCCCACCCCCCGCTATACCAGCTATCCCCCCGCCAACTATTTTAATGAAGCTTTTAAGGAAACCGATTACAGAAAAGCTATCGTTGACTCTAATCAGTTATCACCTAAATCTTTATCTTTCTACATCCATGTCCCCTTTTGCCCCCAACTCTGTTATTATTGCGGATGCAATTCCTATCCTATGGAAAAGAAAGCCACGGTAGAAGCCTATATGGAAGCCATTAAGAAAGAAATCAAACTGGTCATACCGCTATTAGACAGAAATCGGAAAATCGCTCAGATTCATTACGGAGGGGGCACTCCAACCGCCATCCCCTTACACTTCCTGAAAGAAATCAACGAATTACTTCTCTCCTCTTTTCCACATATCGAACACCCGGAAATAGCCATAGAATGTCATCCGGGCTATCTCACAGAGAACAACTGGCTGGAGCTGTTGGAGGCAGGCTTCAATCGTTGCAGCATCGGAGTCCAGGATTTTGACGACAAGGTACTGAAGACCTGCAACAGGCGTCCGTCTCTCCTGCCCATGGAGACTATTTTACAATTGCTGCACTCGCATGGACTTACCGTTAACATGGATTTCATCTATGGTCTTCCCGGACAAACGGCAAAAAGTTTTGGAAGAGCCATCAACAAGGCTGCGCAACTCAAGCCGGACCGTCTCGTTACCTTCTCTTACGCCCATGTACCCTGGGTAAACAAAAACCAGTTGATTCTTGAAAAGGCAGGACTGCCACCGACAGAGGAAAAAAGTCAGATGTACCGCCGGGCCGCAGAAATCATGACCGCCAACGGATATGTGCCCATCGGCCTGGATCACTTCGTACGGCCAGAGGATACTCTGAACAAGGCCCTGCAAAACGGGCTGCTGAGCCGTAATTTCCAAGGCTATTGCACACGGGCGACGACAGGCCAGGTATATGCCTTCGGGGTGACCGGTATCAGCCAGTTGACAGCAGCATATTGTCAGAACTTACGCAGCATCCCGGAATATATTAAACTTGTCAATGAGGGACATCTGCCGGTAATGAGGGGATATGCTCTGAACAAGGAAGAACAGTTGGTACGTGAAGTCATCACCACCCTGATGTGCAATGAACGGTTAAACTGGAAAGAACTCTCAGGACATATCGGCATTCCTGCAGAGGAAATCAAGCGCCGCCTGGCATACGATGAGAGCAAACTGAAAGAAATGGCAGAGGACGGAATCATTCTCTATTCACCAGACGAGATTAAGGTGAACCGAGGAAAGAATGTCTTTCTGCGCAATGTAGCTGCCGTATTCGATCCCCTCATGCGTAACGGGAAAGCAAAGAAATTCTCTAAACCGGTATAGATCTCACAGGAACCCGTTTTTGAGAATAAACGAGAATAAAAAATGACAAATCATTATGGACGAAGAAGTTGATGTAGTCGTTATCGGTGCAGGAATTACAGGACTAGTTACCACCTTCCTGTTACAGGAAAAAGGAATAAGGGTTTTACTATTGGAAAAGGCAGACCGCATAGGCGGACAGTTGCATACTCTCAGTGATGAGGGGTATTTATTCGAATCAGGACCAAATACCGGAGTCCTTTCCAACTGCGAAGTTGTAAAACTGTTTGAAAAGCTCCACGGTGACTGTTCCCCGCAGATTGCGCAACAGGAATCCAAGGTCAGGCTGATCTGGAAAAACGGGAGTTTCTGCCCATTACCCAGCAACCTGTCCACAGCCCTCTCCACCCAATTGTTCTCGTGGCATGATAAAGTGAACATACTTTTTGAACCTTTCCGCGAACAAGGAAATGATCCGTTTGAAAGTATCGCATCACTGGTCAAACGCCGCTTGGGAAAATCTTATCTCAACTATGCCGTCGATCCCTTTATTTCAGGAGTATACGCCGGTGATCCGGATCGGCTGGTCACACGGTTCGCACTACCCAAACTTTATATGCTGGAACACGAATACGGGAGTTTTATACGAGGATCCATCAAGCGTCATAAGGCCTTGGCCGAGGAGAAAAGACAAGGCATCAGCAAAGCAGTTTTTTCCGTGAAGGGAGGCTTTGAACAATTAGTAAAGGCCATCGGCAGGCAAATACCCGGCGACACCATCAAGACCCGGACAGGAAAGATCACCACTGAACCCGTTGCAGGCGGTTGGCTGACCACCCTCACGGACCAAGGGAAAAAGATCCATTCCAAATATGTCATCACCACAGTGCCCGCCTATGCCCTGCCTGCCATGCTCCCCTTTATAACGGAGAAGGACATGCGACCTATTGCATCACTGGACTATGCCCCTATTATTCAGATAGGAGTAGGACTCAAAGATGGCAGCCTTGTTCCAAAAGCTTTCGGCGGACTGGTTCCATCTATTGAAAAGGAAAAAGTGCTGGGTATCCTTTTCAATTCTTCATGCTATAATGACAGAGCCCCCTCAGGAGCTGCCTCGTTGTCCTTTTTCTTCGGGGGGATGAAACATCAGGAAATGCTGGATCTGTCCGATCAGGAATTATACTCTCTGGTCACAGATGCCCTGCACAGGATGTTGTCATACCCCAAAGGTACGCGACCGGATAAATTCCACGTTTTCCGGCATTCCAAGGCAATACCGCAATATGAAGCAGACAGTGAACGACGCATCAAAATTGTGGAAGAGTTACAGAGACAGTACAAAGGACTCATCCTGGCAGGAGGCCTGCGGGATGGCATAGGCCTTGCCGATCGAATCAAGCAAGCCACCCGACTGGCAAATATAGTTTAATTATTCCATGGCCAAGATCTATGATCCCACCGTAATAATATATTCACTCATGAAACTCGAACCGGGCAGGAGTTGGTTCATCAGATATTTGTTCCGGAAATCTCCCTCATAGCCCACCTCATCATGGATGCCATACCAAGGTTCGATACAGACGAAAGGAGCATGCTTTCCGGCAGGGCTCCAGATCCCCAAAGCAGGTGCCTTTGTGTCCAGCGCGATGACAGTGTGCCTCGTTTTATCCAGGAGTTCAATATGCTGTAACTGACTACGGTCAAAGATCAAGGCATCATCAGCAAAATCCTCCTCGGTAAAATGTAACAGTCCATGATCCGTTTTCAACGGATGCCGGCTTTTGGTAATACATCCACCGACATTCCCGTACAGACGTTCAAGTTGGGTCTTGCCTAAATTCAGTGTTCCGGCCAGAGGCTCACCCTTTACTGCACCGGGCACCCGGAATGCAGGATGACCGCCGATCTGGAAATAAAGGATCTTATGATCCGTATTTTCCACATGCCAGACCACATGAATATGATTACCGTCAAGGCGATAAGTAACGGCCAGATTAAAGTGAAAGGGATATACTTTCAAGGTCTCCTCATTCTCGTGAAAAGCGAAGGTAATATGATTCTCACCCTTTCTAATTACCGTAAATTCATTATCACGAGCAAAACCGTGGCGTGTCAAATGATAAGGTATACCATCCAGTCGATAAGTATCCTTCCACAATCCGCAGACGATTGGAAAAAGGATCGGAGAATGGCGGTTCCAGTAGTCCTGGTCACCATCCCATAGATACTCCACACCGTTTACGTCCCTGATGCTCTGAAGTTCAGCTCCCAGGGAAGACACACACAACGTAAGTTTGTCATTTCTGATCTGTTCCATGTTTTAACCTTTAAGAGATTATTCTACAAATATAGCATTTTATTTTCAAACGGAAAAATATCTGACAAAATAAAACGATCAGGCAGCGGCTGCCTGTAATCCCAGTTACTGCCGGAATCTGGAAAGATAAATTCTCGGGAGCCCAACTTTATCCTATCCCAAGTCATATCACAGATTAAAGGGCTCCTTTTATTTTCAGAATAATTATAGTCGTCTAATTGGCTATACAAATAAGCAGCAGTATATCTATGATTTTTATGGTCTTAAAGTCAGTCTGACGCCTGATTCTGGGAGGTATAGTCATTGAGGAGCAAAATGCACCATTTCGGGGTACCATAATGCACCATTTTGGTGGAGCGAAATGCACCATATCGGTCACAATTGACTATCACCGTGAGAATCAGTGACTATGATCCATTCTTATCGTTAACAAAACAACAATATTATTTGAGCCAAGATCGTCCTAAAACAAAAAATCGGACAAGGATCACTCCCCTCCGACACTCAGGTTTCCGCCTCACGGCGTTCACCTTTAACATAAACTCTTTTTTGATAATCCTGAAATTCTAACAATCTTTCACTTAATACCTATTCATTATCCTTACATTCCAATCTTTATCTTTACCTTAACTAACACCTCTCGAAACAATCTTTTTTACCTTTACCTTAATCTAATACCTTTTTCACATCCTGAATCTTCAATCTTCTTGATTACCTTAAACTAATACCTTACTTCAAACTCTTACCTGATTACCAATCTCTAAACCTTCTAATTACCTATTGACGATGCAAAGATAATCATTGTGTACGGACACACCAAATATTTTCAGTATTTTTTGCATAAATAAATCTTGATTTTGATTTAAATCAATAGAAAGCTCCCAAAATAAGGTTAGTTAACCATTCCTGTCAAAGAAAAGACCGGTAATGATCAATTCAAAAGAATCCATGATTCCACCAATCCATGATCTTATTCTGAAAGCAGCAACCTGCACACCTGCCAGATCATTTAAGAGACCTGGCATTCTATTTTGACTTAAAAATCAATAAAAGTTGAAAGTCCCTACTGAAAACACTAATTTTTTATTACTTTTGCCGTTGGACAAGCCCCATTGGTAAAACTCCCATTAATGTCTGCAAAGACTTTTACGATAATATATAATAGGTTTACCTGAAAAAGAAGCAAGCAGACAGGGTGTCCTATCAGAAGCTGGAAAGGATAGAATTCCAGGCAAAAAAGATTTACGGATAAAAATACAAACGAAAGTTAAAGATTTGGCTCTTCAGTTAGATTTAATTAACTTTGCAAAACTTACGGAAAAAGATATGAAAACAGTATTCATCGCCGGTCCCTGCGTTATTGAGTCCATGGAACTCCTGGAAACTGTAGCACAGGAACTCGTGAGAATCAACCGGCAATTAGGTACAGACATCATTTTCAAGGCCTCCTTTGATAAGGCCAACCGTACCTCTATTCATTCCTTCCGAGGTCCCGGACTTGACCACGGATTGCAGATGCTTTCAGACATCAAGGAAAAGTACGGGCTCCGGATCACCACAGATATTCACGAAAGTTATCAGGCTGCGCCTGCAGGCGAGGTGTGCGATGTGATTCAGATACCAGCCTTTTTATGCCGGCAAACCGATCTTCTGTCAGCTGCAGCACATACAGGAAAGACCGTAAACATCAAGAAGGCGCAGTTCCTGAGCGGCAGAGATATGCGTTATGCAGTAGAAAAGGCCCAGGACAGCGGAGCCCGTGAAGTATGGCTCACCGAAAGGGGCAACAGTTTCGGATACAACAATCTGGTGGTGGACTTCCGTAATATCCCCGACATGAAAGAGATTGTGCCGACCGTAATCATGGACTGCACACACAGCGTACAACGCCCGGGAGCAGGGAATGCCAAAACAGTAGGCGACCGGAAGTTTGTCCCTTGCATGGCATTTGCAGCAAAGGCTTTCGGAGCCACCGGTTACTTCTTTGAAGTACATCCTGACCCGGACAGGGGGCTCAGTGATGCCGCCAACATGCTGGAGCTGAACAAACTGGAAGGGATTATCCGTCAACTCCTATTGTGAGTACTCTCCTCAACGCATTAAAATTTCAATCATCCACTCAATTCCAACCCCTCTGATAAGATCAGAAAATCATGACCACAACAACCCTAGAAGAAAAAATGTCAAAAGTCCGGCAAGTCGGAGAACAATGCCTGCGAGATGAGGCACAAGCCATACTGGATATGATCCCGCACATGGATAGTAATTTCGACAAAGCCGTAGACATGATGTACCACTGTAAAGGAAAGGTTATCGTCACAGGTGTAGGAAAAAGTGGCAATATAGGTGCAAAGATAGCAGCTACTCTCGCTTCTACAGGAACGCCCGCATTCTTTATCAATCCGTTGGATATGTACCATGGAGATCTCGGCGTGATGACGGAAGGCGACATTGTGCTGGCTTTATCCAACAGCGGACAGACCGATGAACTATTACGTTTCATACCAATAGTCCTGCACATGAATATTCCGATCATCGCCATGAGCGGAAATGTCAATTCCCTTCTGGCAAAATATTCCACCATCCACATACTGGTCAGCGTGAAGAAAGAGGCCTGCCCACTGAACCTTGTCCCGACCAGCAGCACCACAGCCGCACTGGCGATGGGGGATGCACTGGCTGTCGCATTGATGGAGGTCAGGGATTTCAAGCCACATGACTTCGCACAATTCCACCCGGGGGGAGAACTGGGCAAACGGTTGCTAACAACTGCTGAAGATGTGATGAGGACAACAGAGATGCCTGTCATCCCACAAGAAATGCACCTGGGAGAAGCGATCATTCATGTCAGCAAAGGCAAACTGGGCTTAGGTGTCTCCGTCAACAAGGAGGGAGCTGTCATCGGACTGATTACGGATGGAGACATACGCCGGGCGATGGAACGCTGGCAGGCAAAGTTTTTCGATCACACCGTGAGCGATATTATGACCCGGGAGCCGAAGATGGTTTCCCCTACAACAAAGGTGGTAGAAATACAGGGAATCATGAATCACAACAAAATCCATACGGTACTAGTCGTTGACAAGGATAAACATCTGCTGGGAGTAGTAGACCATTATGCCTGCATGATTTAAAGTCATATCCAAAACAAACAGAACAACTCATCAGAATTTATACTCACACACGCATCATCCAACAATGAAATATCCTAAGTTTTTTCTTCTCTTCCTCTTCTCCTTGCTGTGCCTGACAACCAGTGCCGAACGGAAAGAGTCTTTTAACGAGTACAATACAGATTCCTCTTACACTGTACAGACAGCAGATTCCATGCTTGCAAGAACGCTGCGATTACATGGCATAAAATTCACACATAATAATTCCGTCGTCCTCCTCGAAACCGGAAGGCAAAAATTCAAAGATCTTTTCAAGGCCATCCGTGATGCCAGGAGCAGCATACACATGGAATATTTCAATTTCCGCAATGACTCCATCACCCATAAGCTCATCAAGTTGCTGGCGAAGAAAGTAAAACAAGGAGTAGAGGTACGGCTCCTGTTCGACGGATTCGGAAACTGTTCCAACAATAAACCCTTGAAGAAAACAAACATTGATTCGATCCGTCAGTCGGGAATCGAGATCTATGAATATAAACCTGTACGCTTCCCCTGGATAGATGACTTCTTCAATCGTGATCACCGTAAAATCGTCGTCATCGATGGAAAGATAGCCTATACAGGCGGAATGAATGTAGCCGACTATTATATCACGGGCAAGCCGAAGATCGGGCCATGGCATGACATGCATTGCCGTATAGACGGTGACGCCGTGAACACATTACAGTCGATCTTCCTGAGAATGTGGAAGAAAGTGAGCCACCAGGACGTGCATGGCTGGAAATACTACCGTGGAGGTGTACCGGCAGATTATTTTACGGACCTCAAACCGGACACCACGCCCACACGCTACCAGAAGATGGTAGGGATCATCAACCGTGAGCCGCATACAAGCAATGACATTATCCGCCTGTTCTATCTCAATGCCATCAATGATGCTCACGACAGTATTGAAATCATCAACCCATACTTCACCTTGAGCCACAAACTGATGAAGGCGCTGGAGAAAGCTGTCAGGAGAGGTGTAAAGGTAGAGATCATGCTCTCCACAAAATGTGACGTGCCCCTGACACCAGACTGTGGACTCTATAATGCCCACCTGCTGATGGAACACGGCTGTAAGATATGGATGTTCACGGCAGGATTCCATCATACTAAGATCATCATGGTGGATGGACGGATCTGTACGGTAGGATCAGCCAACCTGGACTCACGGAGTCTCCGCTGGGACTATGAAGACAATGCCGTCATACTGGACAAATATACGACTCAGCAGCTCTGCGACCTTTTTGACCGAGAAAAGAAACAGAGTTTCCTGCTCACTGAAAAGAAGTGGAAAGAATGGCGGACGCCGTGGCAGCGCTTCCGCGGGACTTTCGCCAAGATGCTCTCCCCTTTCCTTTGATCAAGGACAAGAGAAAAGGGCAGTCAGGAATATTCTCCCTGAAAGATAAAAAACTTTTTGAAGGGAGCATTAACATATAAACAGAAAAGAAATGGAAGACAAGAAAAATCCAAATCCGGTATCCATGATGAGAGGACGTCCCAAACTCGCCATCATTGATTCCAATACCCTGGCAGAAATCGGCTTGAAACAGATGCTGCATGATGTCATACCTTTCATGGATATTGAGACCTTCTACTCTTTTGATGACCTGAAAGGACATCATCCCGACACCTTCTTCCACTATTTTGTAACCAACGACATAGTCCTAACCCATCGCCTCTTTTTTCTGAAAAGACAGCACAAGACTATCGTGTTGACCAACTCCGCTGATCCGAACACATGGATGAAAGATTTCCATTATATCTGTGTCAATGTACCTGAAAAACAACTGGTCAAATCCCTGTTGCGTCTGGAACAGTTCGGGCATCCCCATGGCAAGAACCTTCCCCCCATGCCCAAAGCAGTAGAATCAAAAGTCCTCACTGACCGGGAAGTTGAAGTCCTGTCCCTTATTGCCCAAGGTTACCTGAACAAGGAGATAGCAGACAAACTGAATATTTGCCTGACAACCGTGATCACCCACAGGAAAAACATCCAGGAGAAATTAGGCAAGAAAAGTGTTGCTGCCCTTACCATTTATGCCGTCATGCACGGATATGTCGACATCAATAAGATCTAAGAAACAAGCACGAGGACGGATCACCCGACGCCTACGATCAACTTGAGAAGATACCCAATGACGAAACTAAGACCAGCCACGCTGAAACTGAGAACAGCCATCCCCGAAAAACGCTTCCGGAAATTCTCCCCTCGAGCTACGGAATAATAATAGTTGAAGGCTGCAATGATCAGCAGGGCCATCGCCAGCATGATCACAAGGGCAACGATAACATTGTTGAATATCATGAAAGGCGCTATCAGCGCAACGACTGTTACAAGATAAGCAAACCCGGTATAAACGGCCGCCTTTACCGGTTTTTTATGATCTTCACCATCTGATTTTGTCGATAGATATTCAGAGGAGGCCATGGACAAGGCTGCGGCAACACCGGTAATGCTCCCCGTAAGGGCAATCAGGGTACTATTGTTAAGAGCCAGCGTATATCCGGCGAGTGCACCGGTAAATTCTACCAGAGCATCATTCAACCCCAGAACAACAGACCCCATATAGTTTAACCGCTCCTCATTGATCATCGCGATAAGTTCATCTTCATGCCGGTTCTCGTCAATGGTCATATCATGAACATCCGGGTAATCGGTATACACCCGATACGCCGTCTGTGAATCGATTTCTGATGCCTCCATCTTCTTAATGGCAAAAGTATTCCCAAGAATCTTTGCCATCCAGTAAAAAGTATTCACGGTTAACATGTCCGGCTTCACATCTGTCTGAGTGTAATGCCGCAGGATATTGTAGTGTTTTTGCTCCTCATGAGTAATACGGATCAGAATGTTCTTGTTTGCTTCATTCTTTTCCACCGATGCCAGTTTCTGATAAACATAAGATGCTGTCAACTCCCCCCGCTGATAACGAAGGAAATCAGCCCTGTCTTTTTCTAATAGATCCATTATTTTTTACTTTATACGCTGAAAATGCCCCCTTCCTGCACATCGTATATAGATCGGATGAAGAGCACCTAAAGCA
Organism: Prevotella sp. UBA5379; assembly: GCA_002409785.1. GTDB lineage: Bacteria > Bacteroidota > Bacteroidia > Bacteroidales > Bacteroidaceae > Prevotella. Next base: position 13,502 of record DHOX01000032.1, read on the forward strand.
TTCTTTTCGCCCGCAAAGTTACAAATTAATTCCTATACGACCCAAATAATCTTGCAGGAATATGACAAAGACAGGAAAGCAGGGCTCCATTCCTGCGCTTAAGCTGCTGTTCATCAGACATATCCGATAATCTACAAATCATCCAGCAAAGCCGTGCTTTTAGCATAAGCAGTACTCTTCGCTTCAAAAAAATCAGTTTTCACCATATTGGCATTAGAATACAGTGACACCCAGTGCATGTTCTCCGGTTCCTTCCGATTATCTTCAAAAAGGTATCCCAGTCCCAGACTGGACCAGCGCAGGTTACCAAGATAACGGATATAGTCAGACACCGTTTTCGTATTCAGTCCCGGAATCTCATCACCTATCACATACTGCCCCCAGGCAATCTCCTGACGGACGCCTTCAAGCATCATCTTTTTATATTCCTCTATCCTGTCATCCGTAAAGAGATCCGGTTCCTCTTTCTTCAGTTCCAGAATGATATTACGAAACAGCCACAGATGGTTATTCTCATCCCTGTTGATATATCTGATCTCCTGAGCAGAACCTGACATCTTCCCGTTACGGCTCAGGTTATAGAAGAACATAAAACCGCTATAAAAATAAATACCCTCCAGGATGAAATTAGCAACCAATACCTTCATCAGTCTGAATTTGTCACGACATTCATGAAACTCATTGTAACAGTCACCGATAAACTGATTTCTCCGGAGCAGATGCTCATCCGTCTTCCACTGATACAAAATGTCATTCCGTTCTTCCGGACTACATATCGTATCCAGCATGTAACTGTAACTCTGGCTGTGAACACATTCCTGAAAAGTCTGGATATGAAGGCATAGATTCACTTCATTGGCAGTAATATACTCACTAATCGTCGGCAGATTATTACTCTGAAGAGAATCCAGGAACACCAGGAAACTCAATATCTTATCATAAGCCGTACGTTCACTCTTTTCCAGCAACGGATAATCCTTTACATCCTGAGACAGATTTATCTCTTCCGGTATCCAGAAATTATTCATCGCCTGACGATACCAATCGTTTACCCACTCATATCTGATATTATTGAAATCATTCAGGTTGGTACTGTTTCCCCCTATCATTCTCCTCAATCTCAGGTCAGTGTCTCCATTGGGATTAAAGAGCGTATTCCTTCTCAATTGTCCTGTTTCCATTATCATTCTATTTTTCCATTACATACCCTTCAAGCCGAGCAACTATCACATTCTTCTATCTCAAGCGACTTGCTGCGCACATAATAAAGCGTCTTGACTCCACACTTCCACGCCAGCAGATAAAGATTAAGTACCTGCCGCATCGTATAATGATTTGTAATATAAAGGTTCACGCTTTGTGACTGGTCAATATGCCTTTGCCTGATTCCGGCAGCCCTGATGCTCCACTGCTGGTCGATCAGATAAGCACTTTTATACATCCAATAAGTCGCATCTGACAATTCAGGAGCTACACGGGGAAGCATGGCACCTCTTTTTTCCTCCAGGAAGAAATGCTTCATAATAGGATCCAGTCCTGCCGTAGTACCGGAAATAATGCTGGTGCTGCTGGTAGGAGCCACTGCCAGAAGATAGGCATTGCGCATACCGTAGGCAGAGACCTTTCCGGCCAATTTCCCCCATCTTTCAGAAGTGTAGCCACGTTTCCGGAAATAAGCTCCCGTCTGCCAGTCACTGCCCTTGAAATACGCATAAGCGCCCTTTTCCTGTGCCAGCTCACAACTGGCCTCTATCGCCGCATAATTGATGGTTTCAAAAATTTCATCAGCAAATCTCAAGTGCTCTTCACTCTCCCATCTGATTTTTCTTTTAGCCAGTGCATGGTGATAGCCGCTGACTCCCAAGCCGATGCTACGATACCTGTGATTGGTTATCTCAGCAAAAGGCACAGGATAGAAATTAAGGTCTATTACATTATCCAACGCCCTGACCACCGTTGCGATCTTATCTTTCATGGCCCTCTTATCCTCCAGAGGCAACCTGCCAAGAGTCAGACTGGCAAGATTACAGACTACAAAATCACCAGCCTTAACCGTGCTGACGACCACCGTATCACCATCCACTGTTTTTATCTCCCTGGAAACACTTTCAATAGGAGCCATGTTCTGAGCGATCTCAGTGCAAAGATTAGAACAATAGATCATGCCCTTATGAGGATTGGGATTAGCCCTGTTGACCGCATCCCTGTTAAAGGTAAAAGGCGTACCGGTTTCCACCGCCGACCGCAAGATGAGTCGCACCACATCCTTGATGCTGATTACCCGGCGTGACAAGCGCCGGTCTGAAACACATTCCTTATAGCGTTTCTCCCACTCTTCGCCATAATAGTCCTCCAGGCAGTAACCTTTCACACGCATGATCTCATTGGGACAAAAGAGGGACCAACTCTGATTAATATCCTCCTCTGCCATTCTCCAGAACAAATCAGGATAACATACCGCCGGAAAGACATCATGTGCCTTCATACGGTCATCACCATTATTGGTACGAAGTTGAAGAAATTCAGGCAGATCCTTGTGCCATACATCAAGATATACCGCTACAGCACCCTGGCGGACGCCCAACTGGTCCACGGCTACAGCAGTATCATTCACCAACTTGATCCATCTGATCACTCCGCCTGCAACCCCCTTAAAGCCCCGGATAGTACCCCCTGTAGCGCGCACCTTACCAAAATACAAGCCCATCCCGCCACCGAACTTGCTGACTTGAGAGAAATTATCCACACTGCGGTAGATGCCCTCCAGACTATCCGGAACCGTATCAATGAAACAACTGGAGAGCTGATGACAAGGTTTACGGGCATTAGACATCGTCGGGGTAGCCATCGTCACTTCCAGGCAGCTCAGCAGATCATAGATCTTCTGCACCCACTGAAGGCGGTTTTTCTTTTCAGGCATAGCCAGATGTAAAGCAATCCCCAGGAACATTTCCTGGACTCTCTCCACAGGCTGTCCATCAAAGGTCCGGATCAGATAACGTTTTACCAACAGGTCCAGACCTGAATAGTTCAGTAGATGATCTCGCTCTGCCTTCATGAAAACAGCCGACTGCTCTATCTCTTCCCGGGTATAAGACTTGAGGATGTAATCACCATAAAGTCCTTCAGCCGTAAGATAAGCTACTTTCTCATAAAAGGAATGAAGATTCAATTCTGCTTCCCGTTTTCCAATGTTCCGGTTCAGCATGAAGTTGAGAATACGTGCTGAGATCATCTCCCAGGCAGGAGCTTTAGGTGTAGTCAGTTCTACAGAAGCCTTGATCAAAGCCAAGAGCCCTTCCTCGCTTTTCATCTGTGGATGATAAAAACCAGAAAATTTATCGTCCAGGATCACCATACCATATTCCTTAGCCCGGAACGCATGGGATACGGACTTCAGCACTTCATCCAGATCTGGGACCCCTATCCTGTCAGTAATATGGACAATAGCCTGCCGCTCCTCGCTACGGCTTCCGCGAAAAAGGATATAACTCTTAGCCTCATCATAAAAGCCATGCGTCATCAGGCATTTTTCCACCTTATCCTGAATGCTCTCCACATCCCTTTTCGACGGATGGTCCGCTATATATCGTTCCACCTCAAGTACAATACCTTTCAATTCATTGTCTGTAATGAACCGACTTGTACTTGCAAAACTCTTTCTGATGGCTGCCGAAATCTTCTGTCCATCAAAAGTTTCCGCCGTCCCATTTCTCTTGATTATCTCCATACCTTCTATTCTATCAACAGACCAAGATTCTGACCTGTCCATTCACCTGCCCTTACGGACTATATCCCTTCTACTTGCAGAAAATCATCCCATGAATGGTCCCTAACCAGAAACGCGACATATCACTTTTTCCAGAACCGGGAAGTCACATCCCGAAATTCTCCATCAGTTTTTTTGTACAGTCTCTGGTTGGTGGTCTTTTCCTTTAATCCACCAAGTTGACTTTCATACGGGCCCAACTTAATAAAATCAAAGTTCTCTTTATTAATTGCCACGGACAGTTTCTGCCTTCCACTGTACCACCCTACCTTATATTCAGGATAAGTCTTATGAACGTAAGCAGCAAGTCTGTCAACCTCGGCAGGATCACTGTCACCGCCCATAAAACTGATACAGGTAATATCCGGTCCCAGTTTCTTAGCCCACAGATCAATCACCCCGGGGGTAAGTTCTTCACCAATATCCTTCCATAGATAAGAGCTATGACATCCCGGACACCTGATAGGACAATTGGAAATGTTTACAGCCAGAGTAACTTCATCCGGGATCTCCTGGAAAACGATGCCCGTATTCACATATTTCAGCATTTCTCTGTCTCCCCGGATTTCACCGTATCCAGTTCCTTGTTGACCGGTCCGATATGGTCTGGTGAAATATAGAAGCGGCGATGAGCCTCTTGCTGGCGTGCCTGAGAGAAATTACTCACCCGTTTCAGATAACCGATGACACGAGTCAGATAGTCTACATTCTTAGAATGGCAGACCGGACACTCATGAAGATAGCGCTTGTCAATATGTCCGCAGTCGTTACAGACCGTATTCGGAATATTGTAGGTAAAATAGTTGCAGCCTTCCTTGGCAGCCACCTTAAAAAGCTGTCGATACTGAGCCTTGCTCAGATGCTCTTCCAGATTCAGATGCAGGGCCGATCCCCCGGTAAGATGCTCTATATAGGGCGCACCATGCAGTTTGAATTTATCTATAACACTCAGACTGTCATCCTCCACAACGTAAAAATAACTGTTATAACAATCACGCGGGACGAAATAGCCGTCTTCGCGATCCCATTTGGCATGTTTGACTCCTACATTCTCAGCAGGGATCATCTCGCAGTTGAACATGACGTCCTTGGAACGGTATTTCTTATTACAAGCTTCTACAATACCCAATACTCCCTGGACAAAGTGCAGATAGTCTGGATTATCATTGATCTTCAGACCCAGGAATTCAGCGGCTTCAACCAGTCCGTTAACTCCGATGGTCAAATACTGACGCTTAATGTTAATGTAACCTGCATCAAAAAGCGGCAGCATTCCGTGCCTTTGCAATTCTTTCAAATTCTCATTATAAGCCAGTTGAACCTTATGGCAGAGTTCTACCACTTCACTGAGGACCTTTTTGTAATCCATTTTATGATTGACAGCAAACTGGATGGTACGGTTCAGATTGATGGTCAGTACGCTCTTGGAACCTGTGCTGACGCCGCCTGCTCCCAAGGTATAGCTAAAGCCATTGTCCTGTATCTCATTTCTCAAACGGCAACAACTGCTCAAGGAATCAGGTTTGTCACTTAAGTAAGTAAAGAAACTATGTCCTTCGGCATACATCTCTGAAGAGAAGTCCGCCCATTCTTTATCCTTGCAATCCCCGTTCGCTGTCAGCATAGCCATGGTTTCCACGGGAAAGGTCAAAACTGTCTTTGTCCGCTCCTGGTTGAACCATTTCATGAAACGCTTTTGCAGCCAGTCAACCCCCTTCCAATCTGGACGGCTGCCATCAGGAAAATAGAAATTATCAAACAGACTTTCAAAATAGTATTTGTCATAATAGGAGATGTTCCAGAATACGGCCTGATAATTACGGGCACCCGTAGGCTGGTTGAGCGAATATACGATCTGTTCAAAACAATCTGTAATGACCTTATCAAGGGTACGCTTTTTCAAACTCAGATCGACGACCTCGTCTGCCCGCTTGTAATAATCTTTCCCATATTCCTTTTCGACGAAATAATTCATATACATCAGGAATTCAGGGGTAGCACAGGCACCGGAAAGCATTGAACTGACCATAAAGACCATATTGATAAAACCTCCGCAAAAACTCTTCAGATTAGTCGGGGCGGAAGAATTGCCTCCTATGGAAGTTGTCCCACCCAACAACCATGGATACATAGTAATACTGGCACAATAGTTTGCCAGTGATGTCTCATCGTTTTTATAGATAAAATGATGGGTGAGAAGATCGAGGTACTGATCGGCAAGTTCCTTCCCGTACATAGCCTTAATGCGGTCTGTCAGCAGACGACGGTTCAGGCGGATAAACCCTGCCTTAGGGAGTTCGCCGATCAGTGTAGCTATATTTTTGTGCTCTACATTAGCATTGGCATCATACTTTGAACCCGTAGCAGCATTGGAAGCCTCACAATAATCCGTCAGGAACTTCAACTTTCTCAACGTCTCACGGTCTTCAGCATGCTGCTGGCGGTAAAGCATAAAACTCTTGGCCACCTTATAATATCCTTCACGCATTAAAGACTCTTCAACCTCATTCTGAATATCTTCAACTTTAATTCCTTCCTGAATATCCAAATGACTGATGATCTTGGATACAGCTCCCAAATCCACAGGCTCGTTTACAGAATCAAATGCCTTAATGATTGCATTCATAATTTTGTCCAGCGAGAAGCGCTCTTTTTTTCCATCGCGCTTCGTAATGGTAAAACTTTGCATTTCCATAATCTCAATGAGTATAAAATTAAAACGATTGACAGGTCAGACCTTCTAACAACTTCGTGCCTATTTTAATCTAAAGAATTATATTTTCAGATAACTTTTCATTATTCATTTTATAAAAAGTTCTCCATTTTATCAAACTTCACAAATGCAAAGATAGAATAAAAAATCTGAAGAAAGACCTTCTAAAGGTCATTTTTTGTTCCATATTTTAATTATTTAAGCATTCAAATTATGCCATTTATCATTTATAACCGGTAACTATACGGATAATAATACTTTAGCACCCTGGGCCGAAGTATTACAAGAGAAAAGACTATTAAAGGTCAGGAAGTTCAAACATTTCCAACATAAATAAATCTTATCTATGACTTATTTGAAAACTTCTAAAAATAAATCTTCATATAATTTACAGAAAAAGCATATTATTGAAACAGATAAATCATATTTATTTCATTCCATCAATAAGCCAATCCATTTTCCATGAATAAAGCCACAGCAACAAGATCACAAGAGAACCTTCATCCTATCCGAATATAAAACTAAAAATGCTAAAGGATATTTGTCATGAAGATTACGAAAACAACAAGGCATCGAACAAGACCGATCGTCTTTGACGAAAAAGAGAAAAGGACAAAATCAGAATTTTACAGTTGAAATATCTACCAGATGATTGACAATAGCATAGATCGTCAGTCCGGCAGGAGAATGAATCTGTAATTTCTTAGCTATATTCCTGCGGTGAGTAATAACCGTATTGACAGAAATGAAAAGATGCTCAGCTATCTCCTTGTTAGTCATCCCCTGGACCAAAGATACGATAACATCCTTCTCTCTATCACTCAAGGTCTCATTATTCCCCACATTTGTATGGAGCATTTTCGAGATATTCGCGCTCACATCATCATTCCTGCTCTTCAGTTCCAGGTTATGGATAGCCGGAATGAACATATTGTCTTCAACCCGGGCATGCTGACTCAGCCATTCCTCATTATTATAGATATCATATAGAGTAGCACTCAGAATATTATTATGCAAGCCATCCGAAGGCAGATATTTTATAATAATATTCTTCAGTTCCTTCAGTTTCTGATCTATCTGATTATGATGTCTTGAGAAAGTTTCAATATTATAATCAGCGGTCGGGTTCCCTTCCAGAAGACTATGTACGTAAGGAAAGGCAGTCCTCTCCTCATATTTCATGTGATTGATCACGCTATGAGCATAATCGTCATAGAGCTGAAGGATAAGTTTTGCGAGTTCATTGCTTTCGTCAAGGGCCTCAAGAAGTTCCTTGCGGATAAAAGGAAGTTGAAAATCTATGAAATAAGCATGTGAAGCCGTAAGATATTGCAATAGCGTAGGAATAGACAACCGGTCAAGGCCGTCCCGGTCCAGATAACCGTTAATCGTAAAATTCACGACAGCCAGAAAAGTATAAGTATCTACTTTCTGCTCTTCGCAAACTTCCTGGACGGTCTTATCACCAAAGCCCAAATTGATCCCGAAAGAGCCAAGGCTCTGCAAGATATTGTAATTGTCACTGATAATAGAAATCATCTTATCATTAGCTTCATACATCTTCAGGTTTTTCATCATCCTTTGCTTTGATATTTTCAGAGTACAAATATAAGTATTTTTATCCAACTACACAATACCTAAAAATAATGATGATGGTTTTAATAAGAAAAAAGACCAGGTCTGTCAATATCTCAAGTGATCCCAACCCACAGAACACAATGAAGGCTGCCATGAATGGCAGCCTTCATCAACTTTTTATGAAACAGATTACCGATCATAGATCGGAAAAATCTTCATTTCGCGTAGGCGACACTCCGCGTTTCCCTGATCACGGTGATCTTCACCTGTCCCGGATAGGTCATCTCACTCTGGACCTTCGATGCGATCTCATCACTGAGTTTTGCACTTTCATCATCCGTCATCTTATCAGCCCCCACGATCACACGAAGTTCACGACCAGCCTGAATGGCATAAGTTTTGGTAACGCCAGGATAACTCATCGCAATAGCCTCAAGGTCGTTCAAGCGCTTGATATAAGCCTCCACCACCTCTCTACGGGCACCAGGACGAGCACCGGAAATGGCATCGCATACCTGTACGATAGGAGCAAGCAAAGTCTTCATCTCCACTTCATCATGATGGGCAGCAATGGCATTGACAATATCCGGTTTTTCCTTATACTTCTCTGCTATCTTCGCGCCATAGAGAGCATGTGGGAGTTCACTCTCCTCATCCGGCACCTTTCCGATGTCATGGAGCAGTCCGGCGCGCTTAGCCTTCTTAGGATTCAAGCCTAACTCAGAAGCCATCACTGCACAAAGATTCGCTGTTTCGCGAGCGTGTTGCAGTAGATTCTGGCCGTAGGAAGAACGGTATTTCATTTTTCCGATAATACGGATCAATTCAGGATGCAAGCCATGGATTCCAAGGTCTATGGCAGTACGCTTACCCGTTTCAATAATTTCATTATCCAGTTGTTTCTTCACTTTTGCGACCACCTCTTCTATACGAGCCGGGTGGATACGACCATCAGCGACCAACTGATGTAAAGCGAGCCGGCAGACTTCACGGCGAACCGGATCAAAGGCTGAAATGACTACAGCATCAGGAGTATCATCCACGACAATTTCGACACCTGTTGCAGCCTCCAGGGCACGGATATTGCGTCCTTCACGGCCGATAATACGCCCCTTCACTTCATCATTATCAATATGGAACACACTTACGGAATTCTCGATGGCCGTCTCTGTTGCTACCCTCTGGATGGTCGTAATGACTATTTTCTTTGCTTCTTTCTCTGCATTCAGCCTGGCCTCATCCATGGCCTCGTTCACATAACTTGCCGCATCAAGTTTAGCCTGTCCCTTCAAACTCTCAACGAGTCGGTTCTTTGCCTCTTCAGCTTTCAACCCGGACAGTTCTTCCAACTTCTCCTGTTCCTGCTTCTGCATCTTGTCAAGTTCCTGCTGACGGCTCTCGAGAAGTTTCTGCTCATTGGCAATACGCTGCTGCTGGAGATCCAGATCCTGCTTGCGCCGCCCCAGATCCTCCTGACGCTGATTCAGTGACAGGTCACGCTGTTTCAAATGATTCTCACACTGCTGAATTTTTGCATTACGCTGGCGTACTTCCGTCTCCAGTTCAGCCTTCTTGTTCAAGAATGTTTCTTTCACTTCAAGGAGCTTTTTTTCCTTTACGACTTCCGCATCCTTCTTGGCAGTCTCCATTAACTCATTATATTTTCCTTTGACGATATAACGGAAAATAGAATAGCCTATAGCACCTCCAACGACGAGTGCCATAACGGCGATTATGATTATTGACATTTATAAAATTGTTTAATGATGATACTATTCTTTCCTCAGAACCTCCTCAATTTCCGAAGTCAACTGGGAGAGAACAGTATTATAAGGAGCTGTATCGTTTTGTCCTTTCTGCTTTTCATAGCGCATAGCGATGTCAACCAGGCACATATACAAAATTTCCTTATCACTCTTCACTTCTTTGTAGTGAGACGAATAAGTATTTACGACCTCATTGATTAATTTTGCCGCCTTTCGATAGTACTCTTCCTCGGTCTGATCATCGCGGGGAATCCTTACCGAAAGCATCGTATCATGCAGGTTCAGCCTTATGGTTAGTTTCTCTTTGTCTTCTTCTGCCATCGATTCAATTCTTGCTGCACATTTCATACGCCCCGAAAGGAAATCCTGACCCTGTTAATTTTCCTTTTGAGATGTCTGTCACGCAGTCATTTTCCTACTGTATGGATTGCTCATTCAGTAGTGTGATGCATTTGTTAACGTCTCTGATGAGCCTGGCTACTTTTTTCTTCGCCCCCTCGAGATCACTATCGCTCACCTCGATCATCTTGGCCATCTTGAGATTCTCATAGTCTCTCTGGGTCTGAGCCAACTTCTCCTGCAGATCTCTAATCCGATTGTCACGCTCTTCTAACTTCATCTGCAAGTCAAGAATCTCTTTTTTAAGATCATCAAAGCGGAGAATCATTTGCCTTACCCGGGTAGTAAACGTGTTCAAAATCTTCTCATTGGCATCCATACAGACTACTTTTAGGTCACAAATTTAATATAATTAATCGGTAATGCCAAATTTTACTCCATTTTTCTAATTTGCAGTTGTCAATTCTTCCGATCTGTTATCTGTCAACAGGTCTGCGGATATTTCGTCTTCCCTGCAAATTTTCATTTCCCCATTTTTGCCTTGGCCTCTTTAACTTGCTCTTTTGAAGGACGAGGCTCTTTTTTGGCCAGCATGACAACTTGATAAACAAAATCCGTCATCCATTTCTGACTGAAATTTAACCGGAGATTATATTTTCTTACAGCCATGACTGCCTTCACTACGCTCGGATCTTTAAAACTGTTTTTAGTAAAAACATCCTCCACCTGTTTTTGAGTTAAGGCATAGAGGGTTTTCTTAAAAATACCAGGGATACGGAGTTTAAACTTCATCAGATTACCCATAAGCATCATCAATTCCTGGGTAAAACCTTGAAACTGGACAAGGAAAGGATTTACCTGCTGGATATTACGGCAATTCTTCTTGATCGTCTGATCGATCTCATCAAAGAAATCTTCATCGGTCTTATACAGATTCTTCATCATTTTCTTCGCTGCCGACTTTTCCCCCACTCCGAGTTTGTTATGAACAGTAGCCACATGAAGAGTCTGTTTGAAGACACGGAGATCAGGCAGCATATTCAGATTAGTGATGCCTAACTTTGCAGCCAGGGCAGCCTGGAGATACACCCTCACGAGGGTCATATAATCTTCCATCCCACCGACTTTCTCCTTCGGTGCCGTTTTCCGCCCAAACCATTTTTCCAATATTCCCATAATGTTATTCTATCGATTGATAAAAAATTGAAACAATATAATAAGTATGTGCAAAGATAGCAGAAATATCGCGAAAAGCAAAATTTTCGATTGAAAACCTATTTTACAATCAACGAATACCTGTCTTTCAACACTTTCAAAAGGATTTTTATACTAATAAAAGAACAGATTCAAAAAAATTGATTAACTTTGCACCCATAGCGTCACCGAACGTCATCAAGGTTTCACGACCGATTTGAGCAATAGTTCAATAATAAAGGAAAAGGCGTACGCAGAATTATAAAGAATCAAGAAACATTCTATTTTTCAACATGAGAGGTATCGTTTTAGCTGGCGGTTCAGGAACACGCCTTTATCCTATTACGAAGGGAATCAGCAAGCAACTCATTCCCATCTTTGACAAACCTATGATTTATTATCCTATTTCAGTACTGATGCTGGCTGGAATACGCGACATTCTGATCATCTCCACTCCCTACGACCTGCCTGCCTTCAGACGTCTTTTAGGTGATGGAAAGGATCTGGGCATGCATTTCGAATATGTGGAGCAACCTCATCCTGATGGTCTTGCGCAAGCCTTCATTCTCGGCAAGACTTTCATAGGTTCAGATAGTGTCTGTCTCGTACTGGGAGATAACATCTTTTATGGGGCAGGGTTTACGGGCCTGCTGCAGGAAAGTGTAAAAGCCTGTGACCAAGACAAGGCCAGCGTCTTCGGCTACTATGTAAATGATCCGGAGCGTTATGGAGTGGCTGAGTTTGACTCTGCAGGCAACTGCCTGAGCATTGAAGAAAAACCTGAGCATCCTAAGAGTCATTATGCGGTGACAGGACTTTACTTTTATCCTAATTCTGTAGTTAATATTGCTGAACACATAAAGCCCAGCGCGCGCGGAGAATTGGAAATCACAAGTGTCAATCAGGAATATCTGCGGCATCATGCTTTAAAGGTTCGCACCTTGCCACGCGGCTTTGCATGGCTGGATACCGGCACTCATGACAGTCTGTCAGAAGCCAGCACTTTCATAGAAGTGATTGAAAAGAGACAAGGCCTGAAGATCGCCTGTCTCGAAGAGATTGCCTTCCAGCAGGGCTGGATCAACGCAGGACAATTAAAGGTCCTGGCACAGCCCATGTTAAAAAATAACTATGGGAAATACCTCTTTGACTTAGCTGAGGGAAAACAATATCTACCATAATAGCATAAAAGATTACCCGTGAAAATAGGGAATAACTCTATCCGGCTATACTCAAAGAAAAAATAGTAAAAGAAAATAATGGAAGAATACAAGAATACAGAATCGGCAAACACAGCTGATGAGCAGCAAGAAGAAAACGAGAAAGAATCATCTTTTGATTTTGCCACCCTTTATGCCACCGTCGTCCTGAATTGGAAATGGTTTGTCCTTTCGCTCATTGTCTGCCTGGGCTTAGCTTTCATCTATATCCGCTACAGCACGCCTGTCTGGCAGGCAGACGCCAAATTATTGATCAAAGACGATGATAGCAACTCCTCCTCAGGAGGACGGAACAATGACCTCCTGCAGAGCAGTTCCACCCTTGGACTGATCAGTGGTTCCAACGGAATTGATAATGAAATGGAAATCCTTTCGTCACACCTTTTAGCAGAAGGAGCCATCAATGATCTGAAACTGTACGTCAATTATAGTGCAAAAGGGCATATCAAGGACTATCTTCTCTATAAAGACGAACCTATATCCGTGGATATAGATCCTACCCATCTGGACAAACTCAACTATCCAATCAAACTCATCATTGAGCAGAGTGCCAAGGGGTACCACGTCACCGGAAAATATGCTGTCATAGACAAGATACATAGTAAAATCATTCCATATATCATTGACAGCACTTTCCCTTCTCTCCCAATAGGAATCGTTACACATGTCGGAGTACTGACTTTCCGCAAAACAGACACTCCCATGAATGGAATGACTGAAAAGGTGACTATCTATTCCTTAAAGATGATGTCCAAGAAATATGTAGAAAACCTTACCGTAAGCCAGACCAGCAAAAACACAAGCATTGCCCAACTTGTATTGCATGACGAGATACCGGACCGGGCTACGGACTACCTCACTGACTTAATACAAGTTTATAACCGCCAGGCTAATGAGGACAAGAATGAAGTAGCTGTGCGGACGGAAAATTTCATCAATAATCGTCTTGAGAAAATTAATGCTGAACTCGGCAACACTGAAGGGCAGTTAGAAAACTATAAAAAGCGCAATAATATGGTAGAGATGAAATTAAACTCTGCCCAGACTGTACAGGATGCAGATACTTACAGCCAGAAATTATCTGACGCCAACACTCAGATCGCTCTTCTGAGTTCCCTGCGGGATTATATGCGACGGCCGACAAACCGGTACCAGACTTTACCCTCCAATGTAGGCCTGACAGACCAGAGTGCCACCGAACTGATTAACAAATATAATGAGATCGTGCTGCAACGTAACAAATTGATGCGTAGTGCCAGCGAGAGTTCTCCAAGCGTGATCCCTCTGACTGCCCAGCTTAATGACCTCACCAACTCTATCCGCCATGCTGTAAACCAGGCTATCGAAGGATTGAATATCCAACGCAATTCAGTAGCCGAACTCTATGGAAAATATCAGAACCAGGTAGGAGAAACACCTGCACAGGAACGTATGCTGAACCAGATCGGACGCCAGCAGGATGTCAAGTCAGGTCTCTACCTTACTTTGCTTCAGAAACGTGAAGAGAATTCTATTAATCTTGCCGCTACAGTCGACAAGGGAAAATTAATTGATATTCCGGATGTGGAAGGTATCGTAAGCCCTAAAAAGCCTTTGGTCTTTTTATTGGCGCTCATCCTCGGATTGGGTATCCCGGCACTCATCCTCTTCATCCTCCAGTTCTTCCATTATAAGATTGAAGGCCATGAAGATGTCGCAAAACTTACGAAATTACCTATTATTGCTGATGTAGCTGTAGCTAACGATAAGACCAAGGCAAAAGCTGACATCGTCGTGAGCGAGAATCAGAACAACCAGATGGAGGAAATCTTCAGAAGCATGCGTACCAACCTGCAATTCCTGATGAAGAAGGATCAGCAGGTGATCCTGTTCACCTCCTCTACCTCAGGGGAAGGTAAAACCTTCAACGCTGCTAACCTGGCCGTCAGTTTTGCTCTCTTAGGCAAGAAAGTCATCCTTCTGGGACTGGATATTCGCAAACCTCGTCTGGCCGAACTTTTCCAGATTCGTGATCACCATCATGGCATCACTCCTCTACTCGTCAATGATAACCCGTCAAAGGAGGAAATAGAGGGTCAGATATTACCTTCCGGCGTAAACAAGAACCTCGACTTATTGATGGCTGGTCCTACTCCGCCAAATCCGGCCGAACTGCTTACGCGCAGCAGTCTGGACAAGATCATAGCTATCCTGCGCAAAGATTATGACTATATCATCATTGACTCCGCTCCTGTAGGATTGGTTACAGATACCCTTCAAGTTGGTCGTGTATGTGATGCGACCGTCATCGTATGCAGGGCTGATTATACTCCGAAGGAGAGTTTCGGACTGATCAACAGTTTGTCTGACCAGAAGAAATTACCGAATATGTCCATTGTCATTAACGGTATTGACTTGAGCAAGAAGAAATACGGTTACTATTACGGTTATGGCAAATATGGGAAATATGGAAAGTACGGACATTATGGAAATTATGGTCATTATGGCAGCTATGGCAAATACGGGCACTATGGGAATTATGGTTCCTACGGCAGCTACGGCAGCTATGCCAACAGTCACTATGGCAAGAAGGATGATGATTCAGTAAAGAAATAAGTGGTATCCGGTAGGACTTAATCCTCTTACCGGATCATACATAAGAAAGAAACAAACAAGAAATGACAATTGCTGTAGATTTTGACGGAACGATTGTAGAACACCGTTATCCAGAAATAGGACCGGAAATACCTTTTGCTACTCAGACGCTCCGTATGTTGATACAAGAACATCACCGCCTTATCCTGTGGAGCGTACGGGAAGGCCAACTTCTTCAGGATGCTATCGACTGGTGCAGAGAGCGTGGGGTGGAATTCTGGGCTGTCAACCGCGATTACCCGGAAGAAAATGGTACCCTAAATAATAATCATTTCAGCCGGAAGATTAAAGCGGACATATTCATTGATGATCGCCAGATAGGCGGACTTCCTGACTGGGGAGAAATTTACAGGATTATTCACGAAGGCAAAACCTATAGGGATATCATTCGTGAAAGCATGGGTGAAGAAACGGAGGTTCCGCAGCATAAACACTGGTGGAACAGAAAATAAAGATTCCTCTTTCAGATAAGATGTAAAGGGCCTGGAAAGCGATTTAGTTTTCCAGGCCCTTTCCTTTTCTGCAAACGGATAAGAACTTTTCTGTACGCTCTCTCAGGGTAAAGGCCGAAGTCCATCCCATCTTACATCCCAACCGGCAGGGAAACCTGGATGAGGCGTCGTACAGCCATCCCATCCTGCACACATCATGGCCACGGCAGTGAGAAGGCCTCCATTGCCGGGCAGATAAATTCTTAATCTGTCGTCTTGATAATTATGCCCATTGATAAGATAGGTGTTTTTCTGTCTGGGCATCAACAATGCCTGAACGGCCCGCTCCGGTTCCCCCAAACGGGTTGCACACATGGCTATCATAGGATAATCCCAGCCCCAGGTCGTAGGCCAGTTCCAGTGGTTCCATACCCACTGAAGCGTTTTACGCATGACGTCCGACTTCACCAGCGGACATTTGGGGAGCATGCCCAATGCTCCGAGAACAGCAGGATGATCACTGGTAAAACGAATGTCTTTGTATGTGTTCACGGCTGATTCCGCAGACAGATAAAGACTATCTGAATTCATTGCCAAAGGCGAGAGCCGTGAGAGAATCCGGTCCCAAAGGGGAACCCGAGGCAATCTCCGGCGCTCTCTCCATTTCTGAGCTGTGCTCAAGGCGAAATACCAATAGGAAAGTTCGAAAGGAGGATTCACCGTAGAATCTGCTCTTAATGTCTCCTGAGCCGGAATGCACCCCTTCAGAATATAACGATGCCTGACGCTGTCACAGGTCACAAAATCAGCCATAAACGTTGCCGTCTCGTCCACCATCTTTCCATAACGGGCCAGAATCTCCCCTGACCTGGCAGGGACGGCACGGTATAGCAGCTCCGCCAGGTAGATAGGATGAGGCTGCTGCCAGATCAGATAGGACCCTACATTAGAAGGAGCTTCACGTCCGGAAGGATCCGTCATCTTCATCCAGCGTATACCCCTGAATCCCTGCCGCTGTGCTATCAAACGTGCCACAGGTTCTACATGGAGGTACCAGTCAAGCACGGGAACCAGAAATTCAGGATGCCCCCAGAGAGCAAACTGTGCATCGTGCCACCACACCATCTCAAGATGGAACTTTCCATACCAGGAATTATAGGTCAACCCGGTCTCCTGAGGCGGTGTATCCCCGGCATCATTGACCGCAAGCAAATACTGGGAGAGTACTACACGGCGTTCCAACTCACGGGCACGAGGATCGGCGACATGGGAAAAATCAACTATCGCTCCTCTCTGCCAGTAGCCCTTCCAGTGCAAGGCAGCGTCATGGGAAACGGAGCGAAAATCGCCTGCATTCCGCTGGTTAAACTTCTGACCTTCGGATTCAGGGAAAAAGGTAACGGTAAAATCCAGCTTTTTCCCTGTAGCTGACAACAGAAAACGGTTTCTGCCGGTGGCTTTAAAACCAGCCTCTCCCTTCCAGGTTATCCGTACACCATACACAGTACTGCCAATCGTATGTCGCAAGATAACCCCATGGGATAACTTTTTCAGCATCGTTACAGAATGTTTTCCGTCCGCATGCCAATCACAGGCATCATCACTGTGTCCTCCTGAGGGATAGGGGAAGCGGAGGATGACCCTGGGATTCTCCTCTGCTATGATTTTTGAGGCAATCTCATCAGCAACAGGTGAACAGACCGTCTGTACATCATAATGCTTTCCATCATAGAGGAAACGACTCCTTACCATTCCCGTCCACAGACATAACTTCTCATGGACTGATGTTAATTTCGAGGGATCGGCAAGATCAAGACCGATCATTCCGAGATGGAGACGATGCGGATTCTTTCTCAGCCAGATGCTCGCATCACGTTGCCTGCCAGGCAGTTTAAACTGGGCAGAATAGATTTCCGGATGTCCCCGGCCAAAATCCCGGGTTACAAAGGCATCCTCAGGACGATAGTGGCAAGGATTCGGAAAACTGTGCCATCCCCAGTCACTCATGGTTCCCAGGCATACTCCATGGGCATATCTCTCCGGGAAGGATTGCAGACCAGTGGCATCCACGGTGAAGGCAAAGTGGCCGTTGCCCACGGTCAGCGACTGAAGGGAATCGACTTTCGTCACGATCGGACAATTACGTTCCACAACTTGATAATGGTTGACAGGACCTGCAAAGACTGGTCTCAGCATCAACAATAAAAAGAAAACTAAAGGCAATTTTCGGATTTTCATGATTTGTTCAAGCAGTTTAGTTTGTCGGACAAAGATAGAAAAAATCCATTAAAAAAAGTCTGATACATCAGAAAATGTATCAGACTTTTCTCCTTATCATCCATGGACCTCTAAAAGAGGCCTGTCATCTCCATCCTGTCCAAACGGATTTATGACAGGAAGAAAAACCGGACACGTTTAATCTTTAGCGGCATTCATGATCACTTCTGCATGGTTACCGCTCTTCAGGATAACATCTTTCAAGAAGGCTGAAATTTCCTTAGCGGTCGTATTACGGACAATATCCTTGTAACCGGTGTACATATCCATGTCATGATCTACATAGTCATCCAGGACACCTATCCAGTAGCCATTCGTTTTCGCTTCAACATCAGCATTCTTCAGCAGAATTGCCTTTACCTTTTCCAAATCCGCAGGATCAGGCTTGGCAACCGTCTCCTTCAGACCGGAAAAGAAATAAGGAATAGCTTTGGCTGACTTCGCCGGATTTAACATAGCTACACCATTGATGGACAGACTGATGGTCCTGTCAGGATTAACGGCCACCCCACTCTCTGCGCCTGCAGAGTAAGCTGCACTCAGTGTCTCACGGATGCTCCGGTCATACTTCATGTTTAACAGACGGGCAGCAATGTCTACCCACACCTGGTCTTGCAGATTGTTCCTGACCTTCTTTGAACGCCAGTTTTCTACAACCATGTTTTGAGGATTCTCCATCTTCTGAACGAACACATTCTTTACTTCCCCCACATAATGAGGAACCTCTCTATAAGCAGTCTTATTTTCTTCATATCCGGGAAGAGAGGCTATATACTGCTCTATCAAAGGACGTATCTTCTCCTCATCAAAATTTCCTACAAAATAGAAATTAAAATCACCTGCATTCCCATAGAGGTCTTTTGCCGTCTTCAGAATCCAGTCATAGTTCACTCCCGCTATCTGGGAAGATTTAGGCGTCAGGAACAATGGATTATGGCAATAAAGCGTGCTGGACAAAGAGTCTGAGAACACAATCTGAGGATTTTGGCTCTGGTTCTGAAGTTGGGTGGCATAAGAATCTTTAAGATTGTTCACCGACTTCTCATCCTTAGACACTTTTGTCATATCCAGATAAATAAGTTGCATCAATGTTTCCAAATCCTTGGGTGTTGAAGAGCCACTGAGACCATGATGATAAGTATTGATATAGAAACCTGTGCTTGCTTCCTTGCCGGCAAGAGCCTTGCTGAGCTCTGTATTTGAGAAATCTCCCAGTCCGCTGGCACTAAGAATTTCTGATGCTAAACTGATGTTCAGGTACTGGGATTCAGGAAACGCATATTGCCCTCCCTGGGCTTTTGCAAAGAAACGAACCTCATTATCCTTGAAATCTGTCTTCTTCAGATAGACATGAGCGCCATTGGAAAGCGTCAGTTCCTGAAAACCTAGTTTCTTGTTCTCCGTCTCCTTCATGATCTTCCCGGCTTTCGGAAGCTGGGCAATCAGAGGCTCATTCTTGACATGATCTACATAAGCCGTCAACTTTGCACTACGGACCTTCGCCACCACGTCCTTCAACTGCTGGGCTGTAGGATAAACGGCATCCGGCTTCTGCTGCATCATCACCAGAGTAACAAAATTAGTATCAGTAGGATTAATCAATTTCCGGGCCATCTCATTCACGACTTCCAGAGGGATATGAGGAACGAACATCTTATCCATTTGATATTCCTGCTCTACAGAAGGAATCGGTTCATTGGAAATAAAATGATCCACATACTGATCCGTAAACTGGTCATTTTTCATTTTATTCCGGTTGGAATAGGCTTTCTCGATACTGCTCATGAAGTTTGCCTTGTAGCGTTCATACTCCGTAGAGGTAAAACCAAATTGACGAACTCGTTCAGCTTCCTCAAGAGCAGCCTGATAGGCTTCCAGAAGTTTACCGGGTTTAGGAACGACCGCGATAGAAAATGCATCTTTCGTACGCGACATCAGATACTCGCCATCACTTGCCCCTGCCTGTAAATAAGGACAGGCGGGATCCAGGGACTTCTCATCATAACGTGAACCCAGCATGGAACTGACTGCACCTTTAATAAATCCTTGGACCAGATAGAGCATATTGTTCTTCAAGGAGTCTGGCGTTGCCTCATGCTTCATCATGGCAAAGATGACATTCACCTGTTGCTCCTTATCTTTATCCACAATGTAAATAGGGGTATCATTGTCAGGAACTTTTTCCGGGATAACCTTCGGTGCACCTGCAGGCACTTTAATATCACTGAAGAGTTTCTTGATCTCTCCTTCAATATGGTTCACATCCACATCCCCGACGACAATAATAGCTTGATTATCAGGACGGTACCACTTATGATAGTAAGCTCTCAACGTATTCGGGTCACACTTGTCCACCACGCTCATCAGTCCGATTGGCATACGGTAGCCATACTTGCTGCCAGGATAAAGTGCAGGAAGATCACGCTCAAACATACGCTGCTGGGCGGTCATCCGCATCCGATACTCATTGTGTACCACATCCCGCTCATTGTCTATTGCTTTCTTGGAAAGGGTGATACCATGTGACCAGTCCTTTAGAATCAGCATACATGAATCCACGGCAGAGATGCGGGTGGTAGGAACATCCGTAAAGTAATACACGGTCTGGTCTATGCCCGTATAAGCATTCAGGTTACGTCCATACTCCACGCCGATGCTCTGCAGATATTCCTGCAGATCATTGTCTTTAAAATGATCTGTGCCATTGAAAGCCATGTGCTCCAGCAAATGAGCCAGGCCACGCTGGTCATCATTCTCATTAATGGAACCGACCTTCTGGGCAATATAAAAACTAGCTACGTGAGCCGGATAGTCATTGTGGCGGATGTAATAAGTCAGTCCATTGCTAAGATGCCCGATCCTCACTTTTGGATCAACCGGTATCTTCGGCATCTGGGAGACCTGTGCACAAACGGATAACATCCCCGTCAACAGTAACAGGCCAGACACTAAAATTTGTTTGATTTTCATGTTCATATCGAAAATTTGAATTTTGATCAGACTGTTATCTCAGTGTTATACTGTTATTTCAGTCTTATAAAACAGGTATATTGGTAAAAACCGAAACCAGTCATTAGATTTCGGGGAAATATTCCCGATGTCCAATGACTGGTCTGATCTATAAATTTAATTACCAGATATGGGCACGCTTGCTCTTCGGTAAATACATTTTATCGCCTCTCTTGATATGAAAAGCATCATACCATCCGTCAATCTGAGGCAGAGCTCCATTAACTCGTGCCATATTCGGAGAATGGACATCAGAGGTAATCAGCAGTTGGATAAACTGTGGTGTCATATTGGATGCCCATACACGAGCCCAGGAAAGGAAGAAACGCTGGTCAGGAGTAAATCCGTCTACGGTCTTCAACGGTGCTTTCTTCATCTCGTTCTGAAAAGCACGATAGGAGATGTTCAATCCGCCATTATCTCCAATATTCTCTCCTAACGTCTGCTTACCATTGATTTTTACACCCGGAAGGACTTCGAAATTACTGAAATAATCGGCCAGCACCTTTGTTCTCTTATCAAAGTTTGCCTTGTCAGCCTTTGTCCACCAGTTCTTCTCATTGCCATTCTTGTCAAACTGCGAACCCTGGTCATCAAATCCATGACTCATCTCATGGCCTATCACACCGCCAATAGCTCCATAGTTAGCTGCTGCATCCGCCTTAGGATCAAAGAACGGCGGCTGAAGGATGGCAGCCGGGAAGCAGATTTCATTTGTTGTCGGATTATAATAAGCATTAATCGTCTGCGGAGTCATCCCCCACTCTGACTTGTCCACCGGTTTATTCACATGACGCGCAATATAGTCATCACTGGCCCAACGGCTGATGGCTGCAAGATTATCATAAAGGGATAAACTGTCATTGACCTGCAGGCCACTATAGTCTTTCCATTTGTCTGGATAACCGATCTTGATAATATAATTCTTCAGTTTGTCCTGTGCCTTTGCTTTCGTAGCAGCACCCATCCACGTGGCCTCATTGATGCGTTCTGAAAGGGCTGTCTGGAGATTATGGACCAGGTCAAGCATCATCTGCTTACTGCTTGCCGGAAAATATTTCTCTACGTAAAGTTTGCCGATAGCCTCACCCAGAGTACCACTGACCAGACTTACGGCCCGTTTCCAGCGAGGACGGTCTTCCTTAACGCCGGTCATCACTCTGCTGAAGTCAAAATCTGCCTTCCGGAAATCATCGCTCAGATGACTGGCAGCATTCGAGATCACCTTAGCTTCGGCATAAGCCTTCAGATCATCCAGCGGAGTATCCGTCAGGATCTTCTCTACCTCATGAATCGGCTCCGGCTCACCTACACAAACGGATTCGAAAGGAGGAAAGCCTTCAGCCAGGAAAGTATTACCCCAGTCGATCCCAGGATAATCTGTCACCAGCTGATCATAGGACAGTTTATGATAATTTGCATCAATATCACGCAATTTCACACGGTCATAGCTCACCTTGGCAATTTGCATTTCGATGTTCCATACCGCATCAACTTTCTTCTGGGCGGCGGCCTCATCATCCCCCGTCATCATGAAGAGTTTTTTCAGATAAGCCTTATATGCAGCCCTGATCTTCTTGCTCTGTTCATCCTGCTTGAAATAATAATCACGGATTCCCAGTCCAAGTCCTCCCTGACCGATGGATACGAGGTTCATAGAAGCATTGCGAAGGTCTGCATCTGCTCCGATGCCGAACATCAGGGTCCCTGCGCCACAACGGTCCAGTTGAGCCATGACTAACTGGTATTCTCTGCGGTCCTTGATATTATTGATCCGGGTGAGATCGGGTTTCAACGGATCCCAGCCCTCTTTATTCAAGCGGACACTGTCCATGGCAAGATTATAAAGATCTCCGATTTTCTGTCCCAGTGAACCTTTCTTCTGAGGCTTGCTGGCATATTCCAGAATCAAATTACGGATCCGTGTCTGGTTCAGTTCATACAAATCGATAAACGCACCGTTTTCCGTATGCTGAGCATCCAAAGGATGCGATTTCAGCCATCCTCCGACGGCAAACTCATAAAAATTGTCACCAGGTCTTACGGATGTATCCAGATTGGACCGGTCATAACCCGTTGACTGACTATTCTGCGCCAATGCCGGTGCTGAAGAGCAAAGCAAAGAAGCGAATAATAAGATTTTATAATTCATATTTGTTGTTATTAGACCGGATGGCAGCATCATCTCTTCTGCCTGAAAAGATGGCTGCATCCTCTCTCAATTTTTATTTCTCGCACTACGTACACATCTTAACTTCTGACCGCCATTCCGTGCATATCTTCAAACTGTGCTCTGCAAGGATGACACCTAATTATCATTTTCATTTTCCTCTGTTTCAGAATTTATTGAATTACGATAATAGCTATGAAGGGTCACATCAAATTTCAACATTGAATAGGCAGGAATATAAGATGTTGTGCCACTCGTACCATTAGAGGAAGAACCATAACCTAAATGATAAGGAATATAGATCGTCCACCGGTCACCTATGTGCATTTTCATCAGTGCTGTAGCAAATCCATCTATCACCTCCTTGACGTTGAAACCTGCCGGTACAGCCGTAGAAGGATCAAGTTCATCCCCGGTCCACGAACAGTCAAAGCAATGTCCGTTAATCAGATAAGCCGCATAATGTACACGTACGCTATCCGTAAGAAAAGGGCACCCGCTTCCCGTCCCTTTTTGAACGACATGAACAATGATACTGTCAACACCTGTATGTGTCAATACCGTATTGCCATACTGGATCTGCCCGGCCAGAGACCAGTCACAGAACACCTTCCAGGTAGAATCCCCCAGGGCAATACGATCATGTGCATACGCCAGCGTGTCGCTGAAAGCTTTATCATTACGGCTATGCCAATTGGCATATTCGTCTACCGTTCCACTCTCTTGACTGCACGAAGTCAGCATAAGCAGACCTAAAAGCAGTGCAGATGTGCAATATTTAATAGTCTTTGATAACATTGGCCAGTTTTTTCAATAAACTTGTAATGCTGACGCGATCCTCGATGATAGTACGTAAACGATCAATGTCTACGCGCTCTTGCTCCATCGTATCACGGAAACGAATGGTCACTTTATGATCCTTAGGGGTATCATGATCTACGGTTACACAAAACGGAGTACCTATGGCATCCTGACGACGGTAACGTTTCCCGATGGAATCCTTCGGATCACCATACTGGGTGTAGAAATGGAATTTAAGATCGTCTACGATTTGCCGGGCGATCTCTTCGAGACCGTCTTTACGGTCAAGGGGGAACACGGCACATTTTACAGGGGCCAGAGCTTCCGGCAACTTTAAGACCACTCGGCTTTCGCCGTTGTCCAACTTCTCCTCCGTATAAGAATGACACATAATGCTCAAGAACATCCGATCCAGACCAATGGATGTCTCCACGTCATAAGGAGTATAATTCTTCTGCAGGTCAGAATCATAGTATTTAATCTGACGGCCGGAGAATTTCTCATGCTGGGAAAGATCATAGTCCGTACGGGAATGGATACCCTCCACTTCCTTAAAGCCAAAAGGCATCTTGAATTCTATATCGGTAGCCGCATTTGCATAATGGGCCAGTTTCTCGTGATCATGAAAACGGTAGTTTTCTGCTCCCATGCCCAAAGTCTCATGCCAGGCCAGACGAGCTTTCTTCCAGTATTCAAACCAGCGCTTCTCGGTACCAGGCTGGCAGAAGAACTGCATCTCCATCTGTTCAAACTCACGCATACGAAAAATAAACTGACGGGCCACAATTTCATTCCGGAAAGCTTTACCGATCTGGGCAATTCCAAAAGGTAGCTTCTGGCGGCTGGAACGCTGGACATTCAGGAAATTGACAAAAATTCCCTGCGCAGTCTCCGGACGCAGATATATCCGGTTCGTAGCATCCGTAGTTGATCCCACCTGAGTGGAGAACATCAGGTTGAACTGGCGCACATCCGTCCAGTTTTTTGTTCCGGAGACAGGATCAGCTATTCCTTCATCCAGAATAATCTGTTTCAATTCCTTCAGATCAGGACCCTGCATGGCCGCAGTATAGCGCGCATGAAGGGCATCACGCTTTTGCTGATGCTCCAGGACACGGGCATTCGTCTCACGAAATTTCTTCTCGTCAAAAGAATCACCGAACTTCTTGGCCGCTTTCTTCACCTCTTTATCAATCTTTTCATCATACTTGGCAATCTGGTCTTCAATCAAATTGTCAGCACGATAGCGCTTCTTGGAATCGCGGTTATCAATCAGAGGGTCATTGAAGGCATCCACATGACCTGACGCTTTCCAAACCGTTGGGTGCATGAAAATAGAAGCATCAATTCCAACGATATTCGGATGGAGCAGGATCATACTCTGCCACCAGTATTTCTTGATGTTATTCTTCAGTTCAACACCATTCTGACCATAGTCATAGACCGCTGCGAGGCCATCATAAATCTCACTACTCGGGAAGACAAAGCCATATTCTTTACAATGACTGACTATCTTCTTGAAAACGTCTTCTTGTGCCATCTTCTCTTGCTCTCTTTTTTAATTTTAATTAGTTGTTGCAAAGATACATCTTTTTTTCTGTAATATGCAAATTATGTTCTTCTTTCAAGGCAAGTTAACAACAATTAGCAACAGCAAAGATGCTATCCTTGCAATTTGAACAGTAACAGGCTTCCCGCTTCCGCCCTCTGGCTAATTCAAGCCATCGCCTGTTTTCTGTTTCTCCACTGACCAGCAAAGTCCGATGACTACTGAATATGAAAACGATTCTGAATTTTGGCAATCCAAAATATTTTGCTATATTTGCAAGGATAAAACCAAGATACTTTTATGGACGACGAAAACAACAAGAACCACACGGAAGACAATAACCATGCAAAAGGGTCTGAAGATAAAAACGAAGCGTTAACTCCTGACCTGCACTCTGACTACAAACCAGTAGAAAGGTTTGATGCCTCTGCCGTGCACCATCTGTCCGGAATGTATAAGAACTGGTTTCTCGACTATGCCTCTTATGTCATCCTGCAACGTGCTGTCCCAAGTATCGAAGACGGCCTGAAACCTGTCCAGCGGCGTATCCTCCACTCCATGAAAAGGATGGACGACGGCAGATATAACAAGGTCGCTAACATCGTAGGACACACGATGCAGTTCCATCCTCATGGAGATGCTTCCATCGGTGACGCCCTCGTGCAGTTGGGACAGAAAGAACTGTTGATAGACACTCAGGGAAACTGGGGGAATATCCTTACTGGTGACCGGGCTGCTGCCCCTCGATATATTGAAGCACGCCTGTCTAAATTTGCTCTGGAAACTGTCTTTAACCCAAAGACGACTGATTGGCAACTCTCTTATGACGGACGTAATAAGGAGCCGATCACCTTACCTGTAAAATTTCCTTTATTGCTGGCTCAGGGGGCCGAAGGTATCGCCGTAGGACTGGCTTCTAAAGTACTGCCCCATAATTTCAACGAACTCTGTGATGCAGCGGTCAAATATCTCAAGGGAGAGGCGTTCCACCTCTATCCGGACTTCCCTACAGGCGGCGCTATTGATGTCAGCAAATATAATGATGGCCAGCGGGGAGGTGTCCTCCGGATAAGGGCAAAAATAGAGAAAATGGACAGCAGAACTCTCGTCATCCGCGAAATCCCATACGGAAAGACAGCTGCGACCATCCAGGATTCAATTACCAAGGCTGTAGAAAAGGGCAAACTCAAGATAAGACGTGTTGATGATATGACCGCACGAGAAGTGGAAATACAGGTCCATCTCACACCAGGAACATCCTCTGACAAGACCATCGATGCTCTTTATGCTTTTACAGATTGCGAGACAAACATTAATCCAAACTGTTGTGTCATCATGGATGACAGACCTTGCTTCCTTACGGTCAGCGATGTCCTCCGTTATTCCGTGGACCGCACAGAGAGACTCTTGCGTAAAGAACTGATGATCCGGAAAAAGGAGTTGGAAGAACAACTCTTCTTTGCCTCTCTGGAGAGGATCTTCATCGAGCAGCGAATCTATAAGGAGAAACGATTTGAACAGGCAAATGATATGGATGAAGCCGTGGCTTTCGTAGATTTGAAACTCCGGCCGTTTACAGAACAATTCATTCGCCCCGTGACCCGGGAGGATATTCTCAAACTGATGGAAATCAAAATGCAGCGCATTTTGAAATTCAATAAGGATAAAGCTGACGAACTGATTGCAAAGATCAAAGCTGAAATTGCTGACATCAATAAGGACCTGAGCCAGATGACAAGGGTCACTATTGACTGGTATGAATATCTCAAGCAAAAATATGGCAAAGATCATCCTCGCAGAACTGAAATCCGCAACTTCGATACCATCGAGGTGACAAAGGTCGTAGACGCTAACCAGAAACTCTATATCAACCGCCAGGAAGGATTCATCGGAACGGGACTCAAAAAGGATGAATTTGTCTGCAACTGCTCTGACCTGGATGACATCATTATCTTCTACAAGAACGGCAGATACAAGGTCATTAAAGTGGCTGACAAGTACTTTGCAGGCAAGAATATCCTGTGGGTACAAGTGTTCAAGAAAAATGACAAGCGGACGATCTATAATGTCGTTTACCGTGATGGATCAAAAGGATATACTTATATCAAGAGGTTCTATATCCCGGCTATCATCCATGACCGTGATTACGACGTAACACAAGGCAAACCGGACTCCAGGATTCTTTATTTCTCTGCTAACCCCAACGGGGAAGCGGAAGTCATCAAGGTGACCCTGAACCCAAGCCCCAAAAAGAGAAATATCTTCCTCTATAAGGATTTTGCTGAAGTGATGATCAAGGGACGTTCTGCAAGAGGAAATATTCTGACCAAAGAGAGTGTCCATCGTATCGGATTGAAGAGCCGGGGACATTCTACCCTCGGAGGAAGAAAAGTATGGTTCGATCCGGATGTTCTGCGACTCAACTATGACGAACATGGAAAATATCTGGGAGAATTCTATGACAATGATGCCGTGCTGGTCATTCTGAAGAACAACGAATTCTACATTACTTCTTTCGATGCCAACAACCATTATGAAGACAATATCCTCCGACTGGAGAAATGGGATCGGGGCAAGATATGGACTGCCGTGCTCTATGATGCAGATAATCATGATTATCCCTACATCAAGCGATTTATGATGGAAGCTACCAAAAGTCATCAGACCTTCATGGGGGATAATCCGAATTCCAGGTTGATCCTGCTTACGGACACGATACATCCGGTTATCAAGATCACTTATGGAGGAGCCGATGCAGTCCGAAATGCGGAAGAAATCAAGGCTGACGAGTTTATTACAGTAAAAGGATTCAAGGCCAAGGGCAAACGGCTCACGACCTGGACCGTTGATAAAATAGAAGAACTCCCGCAGGAAGAACAGCAGGAGTCAGCAGAGCCGGACTCTCCTTCTCCTGTATCTGATCTTGACGGAAACGACGCAGATATTGAGGAAACCGAAGAAGATCTTGATCCAGATAAAGACAAGAGTCAACAGGAGGTCATCGATGAGATGACCGGTCAGTTAAGTTTGTTCTCGGAAAAGGAGCAAAAGGGAAAAGACTCGGCAGCAAAAGACACAGACTTGAAGAATAAGGAATAAGCCTCCTCGCCATTGAGGAGGAAGCAGGATCAGCCTCTATCCTCATCAGCAACTGAGCCAATGGAATAATCGTTTCACTTAAATCCGAATGAAAGACAAATTATTTGAACTTCATATCCCTGAATTCAAATTTTATTTGTACTTTTGCACACGATTAATGCGCCTGTGGCGGAATTGGTAGACGCGCTAGACTTAGGATCTAGTAGTTTACGCTGTGCAGGTTCGAGTCCTGTCAGGCGCACATCAGCATAAGCATAACTATCTCATTTACAAGCGATTACGCTTTTTGAAAATAATATTTTGGCGACATTTTGGCGACTTATTTTGACTTTGTCGTGTTTTGATACCATTAATGGTACAGAAAGATGAACACACGGCTATCCCAGTATTACACCCCAAAATGAATTAAGTTGTTAACGACAAATGTAAAGGTAGCAACTATTTCCTTTACCTACAAACCGGTTTGAAAGTTCTCGGGGGAAGATTTCCCTTCCGGTCTATAAATCAAAAAGGACTGTCCGTCGAATGAGACGAACAATCCTACCCTATGATCCATACCTGCTTTGCCCCTTGGTTATTAGGGTGAATAGCAATACATAGAACTGGTCTATAACTTAAAAACAGGTAAACTTGTATTTGAATTTTCGGTTGATGAGTCTACCTCATTTCTACTTCATGATTCAGTCATTTTCAACAAATCACTTTCATGGTAAAACACGCGCCCACCAATCCTAGTCGGCTTGAGAATCCCTTGCTTTTTCCATCTCCACAAAGTTGATACATCTACATGATGCTTATCCGCAAATTCCTG
>DHOX01000032.1:43084-44943 GCA_002409785.1 Prevotella sp. UBA5379
GCAAATTCCTTTAAATCTGACATAGATACTACAAGCAAGGCATTTTGCCCGTTATTCATTAATTCACCAATATTCATATTCTAATCCCTTTCATGTAAAAATTTTCTGTTCGCTTCATGTCGGTAAAAATATCATGGCAGGTATTCATTGACATCTGCATCCTAGCAGTCTCAATCTTTTTTGAATGGAGGTTCTTGTGAAGGCCAAGACTTGTTTCAGCCATAATCCGGCACAAGATATTATTTACCCACACAGCACAATTTGTATGGACTGCGATTTTCCGCTCCCTTTTTATAGTCTTAGGAGTATTGACTTTCTTAATTTTTTTCATAAGAACTTATTTTTAATTTTAGTTTAAAGTACAGAATTATCGGACATATCTTTTCATCTCAATCTCTATACTTTCTAAATATTATACTGTTAATATCATATTTGTCATCCCAAAAAGAGAGAAAAATTTAATTTTTCAGGATTTATCTATATTGAAAGTAACTATTCAACCATAATTAAAGGTCATTGCAGAATCTGTAAACAGCACAAATGTCATTATAAATAATGGAAATTACCGTTCATTTTACCAGCAGAATATCGCATATTCTATAATAAGTCTCAAGTAGTATTGCTGATATATAGAAGATACTTCTGATAACATCACCAGATGCCACATAAAGCAATAACCGGAATTTCAAGAACCACACAATTGGTTGACAGTAAGATCAAAACCGCTTTCTGCTTCTTATATTTCACCGAAAATAAAAAAAAAGAGGAATGAAATTCAAATCTCTCATTCCTCTTTTTTACAATCTTACGGTTGAATAATCCATCATCAGTGCACGTATTAACTTTTTGGAAAGTCCTTTCGATACCGGCTATCTCCTTTCAATATTTGAAAGGTCCTATCCTTTGAATTTCACTATGATTGATCATATCCTTACGGGATTTCACATAACTGCATTTCAGGCCTTCTCCCGGATACTGTGTAATCCTCATGTCCGGAAAGTCCCCGCCTCTGCCCCGGATCAATTCAATTTTCACCAGGAAATAACTGAAATCATCATTCGCTGCTTTATTTTAAATGAGTAGTAAGGTTTGTCTTTCAAGTACAGGTATAGATGGTACAGATATTATCATCGGCCTTAATGCACCAGTTCTGGAAGGGTATGCCGGATACCTTTACCTTTCATCATAGCATTAACAACTCAGGGATTTCAGATATGGCCGGCAAAAATCAATGGAATCCTTGCTGATCAGAAAGAAAATGGCAATATTTGCAGGGGTTATATTCATTTCTGACAACTCTATTTATAGAAAGGATATTCCACCTCTATAATTTAAAAGTGTTAAATCCAGCTCTTTCATAGGGAATAATCCGTACGAATCAACTACATATTTAAATAATTGTAGTATATTTGTACCGAAAACAGAAATGATATGGAGAATAACAACAATGTTAATCAGTTTCTTTCTTCTTCACGATACAAGGAAAAGGGAAGGACAGCATATTACAGGATGCTGACCGAAGTTCACAAAGGTGAACTTGTCCGTATCCGTCGGGGAGTATACGCCAGCAAGGAGCAACTGGCTGATACCATGATAGACCTTGAAGTTGTAATTCCAAAGGGTATTCTATGTCTTTATTCGGCATGGAGTATTCACGGTCTGACCACCTCTATGCCACAAGCCTATCATGTCGCTATAAAAAGGGGACGGAAGATCGTGCTGCCTGAATATCCAGGAATAGAGTTGTACCATATTTCTGAGGATCTTCTTGAAATCGGAATAGAACAAAAGATTGTCAGTGGATATGAAGTGAAAGTCTACAATGCAGAGAGAAGTGTATGCGACGCTGTAAAATTCCG
>DHOX01000078.1:0-1433 GCA_002409785.1 Prevotella sp. UBA5379
AAGTTTGTCTACTTTGTCTCTATGCAAGACCTTCGAGGTTCTGAACTCGTGGGTGGAAAGTTCAATAAAGATACTGACATTTTCCAGACCAACTGGGATCTACTGATTGTTGATGAAGCTCACGAAGGTACCAAGACAGAACTCGGCACAAATGTCATCCATGAATTGACAAAGTCATCGACCAAAGTCCTGCAACTTTCCGGTACTCCTTTCAACCTGATAGATGACTATCAGGAAAAGGAAATCTTCACTTGGGACTATATTGACGAACAGAAAGCCAAGGCAGACTGGGACCTCACTCATTTTGGAGATCCTAATCCCTACGAAGGTCTACCTGCTATCAATATTTATACTTACGACCTTGGCAGACTGATGAGCGACTATGCCGATGATGAGAAGGCATTCAACTTCCATGAATTTTTCCGCACCCGTGAAGACGGCTCCTTCATACATGATAGGGATGTAGACCGTTTTCTGAACCTGCTTTGTAAAACTGACAAGGATAGTCTTTATCCCTATTCTTGTGATAAATTCCGTGATATTTTCCGACACACCTTATGGATTGTACCTGGAGTCAAGGCAGCAAAAGCATTGAGTACAAAACTCCAGAAGCATCCGGTTTTCGGCAACTTCTCCATTGTGAACGTAGCCGGAAACGGTGACGAGGATGAAGAGAACGCAGACGCCCTGCAGATGGTTAATCAGGCTATCGGCCCAGATCCGGATCAGACCTATACGATTACCTTAAGTTGTGGCCGGCTGACTACAGGAGTAAGCATCAAACCGTGGACCGCTGTCTTCATGATGGCGGGTACCTACAGTACCTCAGCAGCCAGTTATATGCAGACCATCTTCCGCGTCCAGACTCCTTTTATCTGTCACGGACGAATGAAGACACAGTGTTATGCCTTTGACTTTGCACCTGACCGTACATTACGTGTGCTTGCCGAAACGGCCAAAGTATCGGCGAAAGTCGGTAAGACTACTGACCAGGACCGTAAGATACTGGGTGATTTCCTGAATTTCTGTCCGATTATCTCCATTGAAGGCTCCCGGATGAAACCGTATGATGTCAATTCCATGATGGGGCAACTCAAGAAAGCACAGATAGAACGGGTGGTACAGCATGGCTTTGAGGATGGTGCCTTGTACAATGATGAACTGCTCAAATTAACAGAAGTGGAGCTCAATGACTTCAAAGACCTTAAAGGAGTCATCGGGAAGACTAAGGCTATGGCTAAAACTGAAGATGTGGATGTCAACCATCAGGGTCTTACGAATGAACAATATGAAGAGAAAGAACGATTAGAAAAGAAGCCGAAAAAAGACCGGACTCCGGAAGAAGAGGAACGTCTGAAACAACTCAATCAATTACACAACCAGCGTCGTGAAGCCGTCTCCATTCTTCGGGGCATTTCCATCCGTATGCCGCT
>DHOX01000078.1:1682-2765 GCA_002409785.1 Prevotella sp. UBA5379
TCCTGGACAGAATACATGCCTAAAGGAGTAGATAAACAAACCTTCCGGAAGTTCAAGAAATATTACGAACCCGATGTATTCCGTGAGTCAGGCAGACGTATTAGGGAAATGGCCAAAGCTGCCGACAAACTTACCATTGAAGACCGTATCAGCCGAATTGCCACCATCTTCAACACGTTCCGTAATCCGGACAAGGAAACAGTCTTGACACCATGGAGAGTAGTGAATATGCATCTCGGGGACTGCATCGGCGGTTACTGTTTCTACAATAAAGAATATGATCAGCAATTGGAAGAGCCTCGGTACATTGATCATGGCGAAGTAACGCAAAAGATATTCTCTACAGACAGTCACGTACTGGAAATCAATTCGAAGAGTGGTCTCTACCCTCTCTATGTAGCTTACAGCATCTATCGCAACCGTCTGAAGAACATGAAAGAAAAATATGGGGAAATCAATCATGGACTTGCCCTCAAACTTTGGGATGCAACTATTGAGAACAACATTTTTGTCCTCTGCAAAACACCAATGGCAAAAAGCATTACCCGTCGGACACTTGCCGGTTTCCGCAATACCAAGGTAAATGCAGTATACTTCAAAGACTTGATCAAGGATATTACAAATCAACCTGACTTTGTGGTAAACACCATCAAGGATGGTAAACATTTCTGGAAAATAAATGACAACGAAAATATGAAATTTGATGCAATCGTAGGTAATCCGCCTTACCAAATTACTCAAGAGAATACAAGCGATGACCCAATTTATTATCACTTTTATGATCTTTCCTTTAAATTATCCTCGTTTGTAACGCTAATAACCCCGGCAAGATTTTTATTCAACGTTGGAAAGACACCTAAAGAATGGAATAAAAAAGTACTAAACGATAATCATTTTAAGGTTATTCGTTATAATCAAGA
Source organism: Prevotella sp. UBA5379 (assembly GCA_002409785.1). Lineage (GTDB taxonomy): Bacteria > Bacteroidota > Bacteroidia > Bacteroidales > Bacteroidaceae > Prevotella. The sequence goes on from DHOX01000078.1 coordinate 2,603, forward strand.
TAGTAGCTATTTCTTTCCAAATACAGAAATAAAGGGAGGAATTGCGATTACCATAAGAGATGAAAGCAAAAATTTCGGGAAGATTGGAGCTTTTTCGATCTATCCCCAATTAAACACTATTCTAAATAAAATTGAAAACACAAAGGATTTCAAGTCTATAATG
>DHOX01000078.1:3127-3488 GCA_002409785.1 Prevotella sp. UBA5379
GCATGAAAATCTCAGCAAGTACAAAGTTATATTACCTAAAAGTAATGGCACAGGAGCTTTAGGAGAAAAATTATCAGCACCTTTTATTGGTGAACCCAAACTAGGCTATACACAATCTTTTATTGGTATTGGAGCTTTTAACAATAAAACAGAGGCTGAAGCTGCTTTAAAATATATAAAGACAAAGTTTACTAGAACGATGTTAGGTATATTGAAGGTAACTCAAGATAACAATAAACCAGTATGGAAGTTTGTCCCTCTTCAGGACTTTACATCATCCAGTGATATAAATTGGAACGGTTCAATATCCGATATAGACCACCAACTTTATCATAAATATAATTTAACAAACGAGGAAATC
>DHOX01000042.1 GCA_002409785.1 Prevotella sp. UBA5379
CCCAACTTTATAAAATGATCCGTTTTATGCATTAGTATCACTTTTTCCTTCTTGTTGATGCCTTTTCATATATTCCCTGGGAGACATGCCATAGAAATTTTTAAAGGCGGTAGAAAAAGAGGTTAAATTACTGAATCCGCAGGCATACATGACTTCCGATATGTTTTGATGACCTTTTGTAAACAGACAGGCGGTTTGCTTTAATCGGACATTTCTAATGAAATCATGCGGTGTCTGGTTGGTGAGTTCTTTCATCTTTCTGTAAAGGTGCACACGGCTGATTCCCACTTCATTGGCAATCATCTCGACATTTAGTTCTGTGTTGTTGAGATTCTTGTTTATGACAGACATGATCCTATCCAGGAGTTTGTCATCAGGTGTTTCGATATTTACAGGATTCAAATCGTTATCACGGTCTTCATTTCCGACAAATTTGTTACGGAGAATTTCTCTTTCTTTTAGCAGATTGGTGATTGTCCTTTTTAGGATGTCCATATTGAAGGGCTTTACTATATATGCGTCAGCTCCTGTTTCCAGACCTTCCAGGCGGTCTTCATCACGGCTTTTTGCCGTGAGGAGGATGACCGGGATATGATTGGTGTTGATGTTGGATTTGATTTTTGCACACAAGGTGTTTCCATCCATTACAGGCATCATGATATCACTGATCACCAAAGCCGGGATTTCTTGGCAGATAACCTTTAGTGCTTCTTTTCCATTTCCACAAACCAGAATGTTAAAGTCCTTTCTCAGTTGTAATCTTAAATAGTTGCGAATATCTTCGTCATCCTCAACAATGACTATAGTCTGGCGTTTGCGGGTGGAAAGTTTGTTGAACAGTTCTTCCTTATTAAGTCCTGGTCTTTCCGGAATCGTGTTGTCAGACTGGACTTTCAATGGATGACAGTCATCATTATTTTCGTCCGTTAATTCTTCCGGTGAAAGATGAGCACAGCCTAAAGGCAGAGTGACAATAAATTTGCAGCCTTTCTCACCGTTCTGGTTGTTCCGTGCGATGATCGTACCATGGTGAAGTTCGACGAGAGACCGGGTAAGGTCCAGTCCTATTCCTGTTCCAGGCAGGGTATCATTAGAATTCGATGGGTTCTGGTAAAAACGACGGAAGATGGTTTCCAACTTATTTTCCGGAATATTTTCCCCATCGTCTTTGATAGTGATACGAGCATTTTTCTCGTCGTGAGTCAGGATGATCTCCACATTTCCTCCTGCAGAAGTAAATTTAAAGGCATTGGATAATAAATTCATCAAGATCTTGTCGAAGTTATCACGATCAATGTATACATTCATCGGTTTTTCATCAGAAGTAAATGTGAATTTGATATTTCTGGTTTCGGCCTCCTGTGAAAACAGTCGATAGATATCATCTGTGAAAGCGACAAGATCGGTTCTTTTCATCTGCATATTCATGAGTCCCTTATCTATTTTCCGTAAATCCATCATTTGATTGATAAGGTGCAAGATACGGGTAGCATTCCGTCTTATGATTTCATATATGCTTCTTCTATAAGTATTCTTATCTTCCTTCATCAACGACTGCAGAGGAGTTAGAATAAGTGTCATCGGGGTACGGATCTCATGGCTGATATTCATGAAGGCCTTGATTTTTGCTTCTCCCAACTGTTCCGCGTGGATATGTTCCTGCATACGCAGTCTGGCTTGTTCCTTATGCTTGCGGCTGCTTATCAGCCAATAGATAAGTCCTGTGGCAAGAAGAAGATAAATGAAACGTGCCCAAAGAGAGGCATACCATGCGGAGTGGACAACTACGGAAAATGATTTGAGAGAGGATTCAAGATTATTGTTTATAGCCTTAACCAGAAAATGGTAAGTACCCGCTGACAGGTGGCTGAAAGTAATCTCATTCACTCCAGGCTGCAGACGTTTCCATTTCTCTCCATTTATCTTATATAAATAGGTGATATGGTCAGGGTTATCAAAAGTCAGGGTGGAAAGTTGTATGGAGAAGGAGTTATCAGCCCAGGCGAGATTAAATTTATCGGTGTTGATGACAGGTCGGTCAGTAATCTGATAGAACCCGGATTTCATTCCTGCGATGACATGTTCGCTGCCTACAATGAATCCCGTGATCTTCACAGAGGCATGCCATTGGGGCTGTCGGATCTTTTCTGGATTGAACCATGTGATACCACCTGTTCCACCGAAGATCATTAATTTTCCCTCAGCTGTTTTGCAAGAGGCTCCATCAGAGAATTCATTGCTCTGCAAGCCGTTGTCGACATAGAAGTTCATCGTCCTTCCCTTGTCAGGGTCAAATTTAGAAAGTCCGTGGTTAGTCCCGATCCACAGATTACCCGATTGGTCGGGCTCTATGGAGGCAATGCCATTATCGGGAAGACCATCGTTGATAGTGTATACGTGCAGAGAATGTCGTTTCAGGTTATAGCAACAGAGGCCCTCATTTGTGCCTACCCATATTCTGCCATGAATATCTTCACGGATGATTCTGGAAAAAGTACCATAGTCTGGGCAGTTGCAACCGAAGGTGCTCGTCCAACTGTTATGGATGAGATCCAGGCAGCATATACCTACGGATGAAGCGATGAACAGACGGCGTCCATCACGGGAAAGTTGTAATTTAGAAAGATAATTGTTAGGAATACTGTTTTTGTGCCGGTTCAGATCAGCTCCATTCATCATACGGTAATTCAGGATGCTCTGACTTTTCCTGTCCAGCCGGATCAGTCCCTTTCCCATTGTGGCGAACCACAGGTTTCCCTGTTGGTCAGGGACAATGTCGAAGACACTAAGTTCACCATTTTGTTTCAGGTTTTGGGGATGCCATGCTCCTGATGACGGATCAATATAGCCGCAACCTTCACGCCAGGACCCTGCCCAGATATGTCCTCGAGAGTCTTCAGCCAGCGTAAGGACAGAAAGAGGCAGGTTCGTGTAATGACGGATCAGTTGGAAATGGCTGTTCAGTTCATAGAGTCCATCCTTGTCCGTTCCAATCCAGATATGTTTTTTATGGTCAATAAGAGTACTGATTACACAGTTGCCGCCAATGACATTGTCATGCCCCAGGCGGTAGCCCATATAACCAAATTGAATCCGCTCTGCAGGTTGCATGAAGACACCTTTTTGGAGCATTCCTAACCATAGATTATCATATCTGTCTTCCAGAATAGAACAGATTTTGGTTCTGGACAGATCAATTTCCCTGCTGTAATAAGGATTTTTCTGAAGTGTATTTTTCTGTGGATTGTAAATATATATCCCTTGTCCGTCTGTTCCCAATAAAAGATTTCCTTTATGGGAGAGTGTAAGGCAAATAAGGGGAAGGTGTCCTGTCTGTCGGACTTTCGTAAAGGTGTTGCTATTAGCCGGTTTACGGTAAAGTCCGTAATTGAGCAGGGCGGCATAGATATTTCCGTGTTGGTCTTCACAAATATCCCGAACAGATTCTCTCCGCTGACGATCATTGAAAAAACAGAATATTCGTTTACCTTTGAAGGTGATAAGCCCGTTATTTTCTGTTATGATCCATAATTTTCCACTATGATCTTCCATGGACTTTTCTATATATCTGAATTTCTTGAAAGGGTAGCCCAGGCTCTTGGCTATGCCTCCCCGTATCCGTATCAGGCCATAACCGGATGAACTGGCAATAAGGTCGCCATTATGGCGTTGAATGATGTTTGTAATATAAGTTTTTATTTTTTTCCCATCAGGTCCAACCATCTTTATGCTATGGAACAGACTGCCATTGTAAGTTTCTATGCCACTATTGGTTCCTAAGAAGATCATTCCATTGCGGTCTTGCGTGATGCAATTTACATAATTATTTTTCAGACCGTAGTTTTCTGGTGCTTCTTTTGAGATTGTCCGGAATTGATAGCCATCATAGATGTCTAGTCCGTTGCGTGTGGTAATCCATATAAAACCATCGTGATCCTGGAATACTTGTGTAACGAAATTGCTGACAAGCTGATTGTCTGTGCTGTAGAGTTTTCCGATTTGAGCCATTAAACGCTGCTGGCATAAAAAGAGAATACTGATGAGTATGAAAAGATATTTGTTCTTCATGATTTCGTTTTTGATGAGGCAAATATAATTGTTTTTTTTGAAGAAA
>DHOX01000008.1 GCA_002409785.1 Prevotella sp. UBA5379
TCAGTATTATGGACGCCACCCCAGTCACTGACGACAACGCCGTCAAAATGCCAGTCCTGTTTCAAAATCTGATTTAAGAGATATTCGTTATGGCAATTGTGCTCATCCTTATAGAGATTATAAGAACCCATAACTGCCCAGGCATGCCCTTTTTTTACAGCAGCCTCAAAAGCAGGAAGATAGATCTCATGCAAGGCCCGGTCACTGACAATTACATTCACATTGAAGCGGTTCTCTTCATCATTATTCAGTGCAAAATGCTTGACGCAGGCAGACACTCCATTGGATTGCAAGCCTTGTATATAAGGCACGTCCATCGAGGAAGCCAGATAGGGATCCTCTCCCATAAATTCAAAGTTACGGCCGCCAAGTGGTGTACGATAGATATTGACTCCCGGTCCGAGAAGCATATCTTTCCCCCGATACAAAGCTTCCTCACCCAGGCTTGTCCCGTATTGGCGCGACAAATCCGGATTCCAGGTAGCTGCCAGACATGTCAATGCAGGGAAGGCAACACAGGAGTCATTGCTTTGACCCGCCTGTTCCCACTCGTCCCAAAGCACATTCGGACGGACGCCCATAGGACCGTCGTCTGTCCAAAAATCAGGAATACCCAGTCGGGGAACACCAGCAGAGGAGAATTTACTTTGGGCATGAATGATACGGATCTTTTCCCGAAGGGTCATCCGCGACAAAACGTCTTCCACTCTCTGCTCGATGGGAGCCGAAGAATCCAGATAAACCGGAGTCTGGGCACCCACAGAGCTTCCACAAAGTAAAAAGATTGCAACAAGATTTTTTATTTTCATCATCTGATCATGGCATCTTGTTTTCAGATAACATTCCATACTATTTTTTATTTTTTGATAACTGTCACGACACCATTAGCACATCCATTTGTCAGGTCCACTGTGAAAACATAGGTATCACCATCTTTCAGGGTTACACCTGGCATCGGATAAACGTTACCATTATCACCACCGTTAATGCCATCACCCATCACGAAATCTGTACTCGACAAGGTCAGGATATGGTCGCTTCCTACTGCATGAAATTCCGTTCCCCAGTTCGGTTGACCGAAAAACTTGAAGTTCACATTGCTCGGGTCAAGTTGCTGACCGACCGTCAAAGTAATCTGATAAACCTTGTTTTTCACTTGTGCCAAGGCCAGGTCAGAATCTGTACCGGTCCACCAACCATGATTGATGGTCTTCCAGAATGGCTTATTGATTCCTTCACTTCCGATGATCCACAATGCGCCGCTACCATCATCTTTAGTCGTAGCAGGATCTGTACCATCCATAGGCCAGATACGAAAATACTTATTGGAAAAATCGGCATTTATCGTATAGTTGCCACCTATTGCATTAAATGTATAGGTACCGTCACTGTTCTTCGTGAAATAATCTGTATCATAAAACCAGTCCGGTTCATTCATAGCTGCATCACCGGCAAACTGATACTTGTGTCCCTGGATAAAATCACCGATGTAGACATTCGCCTGCTGTGTAATGTAAATTGCAGTAGGAGCATTAGGATCATAAACCGGTGTATAATCATACGTCTGTGTATTAAAAGTCACTTGAATATCCCCGGAATGAGGACTGACAAAGGTAATATTTTTCATTTTACCCTGTACAACCCCATTATCTCCTTCACCAAAAGTCTGTTCATTACCCTGTTTACCGAAAGCAGGAGCCACAAAATGACCGTTAATGATATTACTGGACGAACTGACTGTCGTACTATATAAATACGGATGATCAGCCACCGGAAGCATCTTGTAAGTCTTGTTATCGGAAGTGACCAGATTGATAAAATCATTTTCAGGACGGGATACTTGGATATCCACCGATTTCTGTGTAATCGTAAAATGGATATTTTGCAAGGTAAACTTCAAAGTAGCCTTACCATTCGGAATATCTTTCAGATAAGGAACATATATCTTTCCCGTATAATCTCCTTCAGTCTTAGTCCGAATCGTCGTCTGACCAACAAGTTCATCACTAAAATACAAAGAGGCCTTTAAGGTGGAGAGCGGAACATCCCCTTCATCACCGCAGTTGACCGTATACTCAAGACTGTCACCGAAATAAGCAGAAGACAGGTCACTCTTGAGATCAATCACCGGATTGCCGATCTTATTATCATCATCGTCGCTGCAAGCCCAAAAAAGGGGGAAAGCCAGAAGCGCGAAGAGCAAATACTTAAACTTTTTCATAGTCATATTCTTTGATTATTTCGTCCATTTACAAGAAACTACACTCCCGGAAGGTACGCTGCACATAAAATGGTTTGTTCCGTCACTGACCGTAATCTTCCTATCTGTATCTCCTGAATTCAGAATGACAATTGACTCTGTCCCGTCAGGATTCACAAACTCAGAATGAACAATACCAGAGAGTTCCGGATCTCGACTGGTTCCGACTCTTATTGCCCCCGGTTCTACGACACTCGACATGTGGCAAATCACATAATAGTGAGAATTATACGTAATATTCTTATAATCCGAACCGATATCTACTGCGCCATAGCAAGTCTGGCAACCACCATCCAGATTTGGCCCACGCTTACTGTCCAGCATCAGATTCCAGACCAATACGGCTTTGCAATAACGGTTAACCGTACCCAATGTAATGTCCTTCATGTCTTCCACTAAACGAGTAGACAGAGTGTGACCTTCATTCCACGTACCTATAGAAGCCTCATCGAAAATCAAATCCTTATCAGGAGCCTGACTGTGAATATCATCCAATTCCGTATTACTACCACTATAATTATGATAGGCGGAACCTACGACATATTCAGAACCCTCAAAACTATTACCGATAGCATTATAAATCTTAACCGGATAATCGTTCTGATCAGTCTTGCCGTCATAGTCATAGTTATGATCGTATAAGTAAATCTTAGTTGATATGCTATTAGACTTAAAAGCTCCAGCTAACACCTTGACAAAAGCAGCCTCTTCTGTCCATGGCATATAGAGTGAAGCACAGTTACCGGTATTTAACGGTTCATTTTGTGGGGTCACGGCATATATAGAGATCCCTTTTTCCTTCATTGCCTGAACGAATTTCACGAAATACTGTGCATAAGTATCATAGTAATCAGGATTCAGATGACCATCCGTCCAAGAATCATAGGCCGTCTTAGTACTGATATCACTGACTTTCATCCATTTCGGACAGGTCCAGGGAGAAGCTATAATCTTCAAATTAGGGTTAATACTCAGGATTTCCTTAATCACAGGGATAATATAGTTTGTCTCATCTGACTGTAAGGCAAAGTTTTCAATGCCTTTTTTATCACAAAGCGTATATTCCGTACTTGAAAAATCGCTGCAACCGATGGAGATACGCGCATAGTTAACCCCCAGACCATCAGTCGGAGAATAGGTCTTCTTCAGGAACGCTTCTCGATCAGCAGACGTCATTTTCATCAGATTATAACATGTCGAATAGGTCAAGGCAAAGCCAAAACCGTCCATGGTCTGATAGGTCTTTGAATCATCAAGTTGAATGGTGCTAGGAGCCATATTCGGTGTGGTCTGAATACTTACTGTGGACTGTTCTAAAGTATGAGCACCATCAGAGGTAGTCGTATAAAGGATTGCCACATTACCCGAATCCGAAGGAGGATTAGTGCTTCCTCCCGAATCATCAGTAGTCGAAGAAGAACTACTACAAGCTACCATCATAAATAAGGCACCTATTAAGGTCAGACCAAATATATTATTTTTTCTGTTCATTGTATTCTGTTTTTTATAAGCAATTACATATTGCATTTATGAGGCCTTCACTCTATTCTGGCATTTAAAGCCAACAGACAGAGTGAAGATCATCGAATAATTATTTTCAATAGCCCGGGTTCTGAACCAAATTCTGGTTTTGATCCAAAGCCGTCTGGGGTAAAGGTAAGAGATAAGAGTTTTTGTCAAATGCTTTAGTCTGCGGAAGTCTTCCTGTATCCCGTTGATTTAATCCATTCATATATTCTTCCACCTTTCCATTACGAACTAAATCAAACCAGCGCTGTCCCTCAAAAGCCAGTTCCAGTCTACGTTCATGCAAAACAGCCTCAATCATTGCGGACTGACTAGCCGTCTTGTCAGCGGTTAAATCCGATAACTTTACACGATGACGGATCAAATTCACCAGTTGAGCACTCTGCTGCAAATTTCCCTGATAAGCATAAGCCTCAGCTTCCAACAAGATGATGTCTGCCAGACGGAGGATATACTCATTGTTATAACCAGAACGCAGCTTATACATGAAAGGATAGTGGTTAGCAGGATAGTAATTGCTCCATCCACAAGAATAATAGACAATACTCTGGTGCTCCCGGACGGTATCCCCTTCATTCTCGAAGTCACGGATCAGATCCCTTGAAGGTGTTATCCATTTAGCCCAGGTAAACGCATTATCCCAATTCTCCAGGCATCGGCCATACATCCAGGATTCCCAGTTGCCGGCGCCTGTTGTCCAATGTACTTCCAAAATACCCTCGGAGGTATTGCGCTTGACACAGTCTTTTGTGGCATCATTCCATCCCCAAAGAGTCTCGAAATTGGGTTCTAATTGTAGTCCGGGCGTATTTCTCACTTGCTCAGCATACTGGATAACCTTCGTATAATCTTGTACCGGTTTTTCTGCATAGACCTTAGCCAACATAGCCTCAGCTACCGTCTTCGACATTAAAGTACGATCCGCCGTATTGAAGTTAGGCGCATTCTGTACAGCATAGTCCAAATCACTGATAATCTGCTGATAGCATTCTTGAGTTGTCTTACGACTTGGGAAATAAATAGAGTACACAGAATCTATATTTTCGGATGTAATCGTCTTCGGTATACTTGTAATAACGGGTAGGGATCCATACAAACGGACCATACGGAACATATCTATTGCCCGGAAGATTTGGCCCTCAGCCTTAAACTGACGGTATTTTGCATCATTCAATTTTCCGGATTGATGCAATTGTTCTACTCCTTCAACAAGAACGTTAGCCTGAGCAATATCCTCTAAATACCGGTCCCAGTCCCGTTCTATATCCGGATTACTTCCGTCAATACTGTTATTTTCGTAGGGGACGACTTCTGCGCCTGTCGTGCCCACATAGGCATTATCAGAATGGGAATCACCCACAAGCAGATAATCGAGGTGCATGTGTTCCTGACGGTTCCTGAAAAGTTCATATATTGCCGTACGCTGCTTGATTGCAGCATTACTATCAGCCAAAACGACCGTAGTCGTATCGGTCTGTTTTCCTTCTGTCAATTCGGTCGGTGTGGAAATCGGGACATAATCCAGAGAACAGCCCGTAAAGATAAAGGCTCCCACACCTATACAAAAATTGATGATATATTTTGTCTTCATGATTATAAACTTTTAAAATTCAACTTTTACTCCAAGGACAAAAGAACGGTTCATCGGATAAGTTCCCCAGTCGATTCCCTGTACCATACCACTGTCACCATACTGGTTGACCTCAGGATCACGGCCCATATAAGAAGTTATCGTAAAGAGGTTAGTTGCTGAAACGTATGGCATCAAGCGAGTCAGACCCAGTTTCGAAATATACATCTGAGGTATTTCATAAGAGAGTGTCACGTTCTTCAAACGCAGATAACTGCCATCCTCAAGAAAATAGGTAGAGTTCTTGATATCCCAGCCGGCTTTGGGCACATTCGTAATCTGCCCGGGTATTTCCCAACGTTTAAGAACCCTTGTCGACTGATTCTTTCCATCCTGCATCCCTTCCGTTTCCATACGAGACACATTATAAATATCATTGCCATAACTCCCCTGGAACAAGAAATTCAGAGAAACACCTTTCCAGGAAAGGGTATTCGTCATACCGAAGGTAAAATCCGGGTTGGGATCACCAATATAGGTACGATCACTTGCATTTATCTTACCATCATCATTGACATCCTTATAAATCATATCACCGGTTTCCGGATCCACACCTTCTGCGATGTATCCATAAAACATGCCCAAAGGATGCCCTGGGGCATTACGGACTACGTAGTCAGCTACATTCTCCACGGTTTGGGCATCATTATAAACAAGAACCAGTTTCAGTTTTTCCAACTTATTCCGATTAAAGGAAATATTAAAATCTGTATCCCACTTCAAAGCACCTGTAAGATTCTTTGAACTTAAAGAAAACTCAAAACCTTTATTGATAATTTCACCGCCGTTATAAGTCATATTTCTGGCTGCAGCACTACCGGCCGGAAGAGTAATATTCATTAGCATATCCGTAGTTTTCTTATAGTAGTAATCTGCATAAAAGGTCAGTCGCTGATGCAGCACGGTCAAATCAAATCCGATATCTGTCTGAGCAGTCTTCTCCCAAGTCATATTAGGATTGCTCAAGGTATTCTGCGTACGGGTGGGAACTGCATTCTCATCATTTCCTTCACCAAACCATTGTATACGATTGATTTTATAAGAAGCAAGGTAAGAATAGTCACCCAGTCCACTCTGATTACCGGTCATTCCCCAACCTCCACGAAGTTTGAAGTCATCTATCCAGGTAACTTTTTTCAGGAATGGTTCATTGGAAATACGCCATGCTAAAGAAAAAGATGGAAAATATCCCCAACGATGGCCGGGGGCCAATTTAGAAGAACCATCAGCACGCATATTGAATGTAGCCATATAAGTGCCATTGTAATTATATTGCAAACGGGTGAAATAAGACAGGATCGCCCAGTCGGATGCAGTCGTTCCCGTACTTTTCCAACTGATCTTGTTCGCACCATTTAATGTCTTGATATCAGAATCAGCATAGTTGCTCCCATTGATATAGCTCTCGCTCCAAGAGCTTTTAGTCCATGAAGAACCCAGCATCAGATCAAAGTGATGAAGCCCGAAATCCTTCTGTCCATTCAGCACATTATCCAACACCTGTACCGTGTTCTTACTGCGCTCATCATAACCTGTACCATAAGCAGAACGGCCATCATGGGTGGAAAGGGGATCCAGAAAATTAAAAGTATTATTTTGTAGACGATCCAAGGTATAAGTACTCGTAAAATTCAATCCGGGCAGGATTTTAACAAGCGCCTTGCCTGTAGCCAGCAGACGATTATTGGAAGAACGGTTATCCTTGGTCCTGGCAAGACTTTCCAACGGACTGTCTATATTCACACCATAAAAGGTTGTATAATACTCTCCGGGGTTATCGGGATCCCAAATAGGCGCATAAGTAGGCGTACTGACAATGGCCGGTACCACACCACCACGGTTAGAACCCGTCCCGGAAATAATGCCTGTGCCTCTATAGGTATAGTCAGAATAAGCGACATTTGCACTCAGATTGATCCATGGACGAATATCATCGTCAACAGCTGCACGGAAATTGTAACGCTTATAACCCGAAGTAACAATGACACCCTTTTCACCTGTATAGCCTCCGGAGAGATAGTATTTTATGCCTTTACTTCCATTGGTTATGGCCAGATCGTAATCTTGTACATTACCTGTCCGATATACTTCATCCTTCCAATTTGTCTGATCAGTGAGATTATCAGGTAATTTCACCAATCCGATCTCATCCATCAGATCCTTATACTCCTTTGCATTCAGGGAACTTTGATTGTCTCTGACTGTATTGAAAGCGTAATGCGTATTAAGGGAAATTTTGGCTACCCCTGCCGCCCCCTGCTTGGTATTGATAATGATAACGCCATTAGCTGCACGGCTACCATAAATAGCTGCGGAAGAAGCATCTTTCAGCACCTGTATATTATCAATATCATCCGCATTAAGAAAATTGATATCTGTCATAGGAACACCATCCACGACATACAAAGGCGAGTTGCTCCCATTAAAGGAGGTTGTTCCACGGACACGGATTGTGGGTGTAGAACCAGGTTGGCCATTCGCCTGTGAGATCTGAAGTCCTGCAGCCTTCCCTTCCATTCCCTGAAGTGCAGAACGACTGGTCGCGTATCCAGATCTGCTGTAGAAACCGTAGAGACCGCTGTGGTCACGTCCCTGCGTCTGACCGATCCATAACCAATAGCTACCACTTCGTTTAATTGATTGGTCTCATCTTTCAACACTACACGCATGCCATCATGCGCAGCTACATCAGCAGAATGAAATCCTACGTATGTAATGTGAAGTCGGGTTCCAGACTTCACGTCTATAGAAAAATGACCGTTTAAATCAGTAACAGTTCCTGCTTTTGATCCTATTGCCTGAACAGTAGCACCAATGACAGCTGCATTACTCTGATCTACTACCTGACCGGAAATCTTTTCCGTCTGCGCAACGGCAGAGGTAGAAAAAAGACAAGCAAGGAAGAAAACCAGAAACAGCTTTGCTTTCGATGATTGAATGATTGTCTTCATGAAAATCTAGGTTTAAGATGTTTAATTACTCACAAGCAGATCACAAGCCACTAAAATCATGTAATATGAATCTGCAAATGTTTATGTTAATATCGATTGTTCTCTGCAAAGTTAATGAAAAATAAAATCTATAAATAAAGGATTCTTTTTTTGGTAGTTACAAGAGCCTGTATTAATCATATAAAGCATTATGAATCAATAATTTATTCCACAATCTAACAAATAATTTAGTAGAAAAAAGAAGGTCTTTTTCTACCTGTTTTTAGTTAATGGCGCCAAACTTTCATTCTTAACTCACGAAATCCTGCCTGGCCAAAAGTATAACTTTTCTTATTCTATGAACATTTTTTCAAAATTAATTTCTACCTTTGTCTACACTCTCTAACCTTGAACTGGTAAAACAGTTGATCCATTAACTTACCTCTATGAACAATCGCTTGTATTATACTAAAAGATCACCTGTCACAACAAATAAGATTAGAAACATTGCAGAAAACATCTTTGATACAGATTACTAAGACTCTCATGATGAAACGCATTCTTCTCTTCACACTCTTCTGTTTCCTGATTGAGATTGCATTTGGGAATTCCTTTCAGCCCAAATTATATCACGATCTGGACGTCGCTATAGCTCATTCTCAAGAATATATCAGCAACAAAGAAAGTCATCTCAAAAAATTAAGACTTAAAATCAACAAAACTTCTTGCTCTTCTGATCGATTCCGCATTTATTTTTCCCTCTATCAAAATTATCAGGCATATCAGAATGATTCGGCTTTATCTTATCTGTCACATTGTATCGAAATAGCCACTAAGATGAAAGACCGTACAAAAGAAGCTGAGTGTATAGTCCTCTCTGCACTCCAATGCTCAAAAACGGGTATGTATGCAGAAGCTCTCAATTATTTACAAGACTTACAACGGCAGGATTTGGACAAAAACGGAATCAAGGATTATTATTATACGATGAATCATCTCTATGGTGAAATGGGATCATACAGCAGGATTCCATCTAAAAGAAACTTGTATTTTAAAAGATCTACAGCATACAGAGACTCTATTTACAGCGTTTTCAGCCCCTCCAGTGAGACCTATCTAATGAAGAAAGGAACAGAGCTGACCAGCGCCGGTCAATGTAATAAAGCTTTACAATATAATGACAAGGGGTTAGCAAAAGTAAAAAAAGGCACACATGCCTATGCGATTGTAACCTATTACAGATATTTGATTTTCAAAGGTTTAGGTAACCAGAAAAAAGCGTTATACTGGTTAACAGAATCGGCAATTTGCGATATCAAGAATGCGACAATGGATCAGGCTTCACTATGGACTCTGGCAAATGAACTAAGTCAAGAAGGAGATTTAGACCGATCCTATAAATATGTTACCATTGCCTGGAAAGATGCCAATGATTTTGGCGCAAGAGTACGGAATTGGCAAATTTCTCCTATCCTAAGTACGATCAGCAACAGCTACCAGAAAAAAATTCAACAAAGAAACAATATACTCATCTTTTTAGTGATCATCGTCAGCTTGTTAGCCCTTTCTTTATTAATACTTGTATGCTATGTTAAAAAACAGAATTTGAAATTAAACGCTGTCCAACAGGATCTGAAATATAAAAACGGAGAACTGGAAGAAATGAACCAGGAACTGGAAGAATTAAATCAAGAGCAAAGAAGTCTCCTCAATGAGTTATCAATATCTAATAAAAAATTAAATGAATCCAATAGTGCCAAAGAAGAATATATCGGACAATTTCTTGAACTCTGTTCCGAGACTATTGACAAGATGGAAAAATTTCGCCACCAAGTTAATAAGATGGTGAGAAATCATCAGAGCGGAGAATTGGTCCGGCTGACAAATGGAATTGAAATGGAAGATGAGGCACTGGATCAACTCTTCAGTAAATTTGATGCAGCGTTTTTACACCTCTTCCCTAATTTTATAGAAGATTTAAACCGACTTATTGTAAAAGAACACCGATTTAATTTAAACGGCAATAAAAAATTTT
>DHOX01000066.1:0-1818 GCA_002409785.1 Prevotella sp. UBA5379
CCCCGGTGGAAAAGCTCACTTGTAATAGAAATCTCCAACACTTTCGAAACCAACAAGATACAGGCAGGATCAGAATCCCTGAAAATCTGTAACAAAAGGCATTAGCATTATCTGCATCCAATAAAGTTTCATTTCCTTATAAATCCAGGTTATTTCATATCTGCGCCAATGTAATAGCCCAGATTCGTGGGCTGGTTATACCCCATGTTCTGCATTGCCTGAGACATATCATAAGTATGATCTTCCATAAGATGCACGAAACGATGAGTAGTAGGATGATTGGTAGAGAAAAGATAGAGATACTTGTTATCACTGCTCCGCATGATTACCTCTTCACGATAATCCCCCAGGAAATCGCCATAATAGCAAGGGTTAGCTTTCGAACCATTATTAGAAGCACACCTGCTATCATCCCCTTCACCATAATAAGATAGAGTCAGGACCCGAGTCCATGCAGACATACCCTTTCTTTCACACCAAGGTTTTGACGGCTCATAGCTTTGAATCATTACGTCATCCAGCATCTGGCGTGTCAACGCTCCAGTCCACCAGATCGCATTATTATAACTGTTTCCGCCACCCTTAGCCGTCGGGAGTTGAGTACTTACCAGGTCACCCGTTTCACAACTATAAATTCCCGTACCCAGAGATGACCAATATTCACAGCCAGGGCTTTTCGAATCAATATCCGCCACGAGACATCTGCCTACATCAACATTACTTCCTTTTCCATGGCCAAAAATCAATTTTCCAGTTGCGGCATCCAACATCTGGCAGCCATATCCATGTCCTTTAATATTATAATTATCAGGTTCCTCATACGAAGCCACTATCTGCAATCCCGGATGAGTCTGGGAGAACTTACCTACATGCAAGGCATCCCCATGCCCGTTGCCACTCACCCATAGTCCCTTTCCATCATGTGATATTGCGGCAGAGCCATAGAGGATCTCATCTTTTCCGTCACCATTCAAATCCGCCACTCTGAAACAATGAGAACAGGATCCACAATAAGCAGGATAATTCAAGGTATTAAACATCCAGCGCTTTACTAATTTTCTGTTCTTAAAATCGTATGCCCAAACCTGATAATTCTTATAGATACCCCTCGAGACAATCAATGAAGGGTTTGAGATACGCACACCCTTCTGAGGAATACCGTCAAGATAAGCAACACCGATAAAAAACCGATCCATACGATTCCCATAATCATCCCCCCAATAATTCTGCCAATATTTTGCACGATCATAATTACTACCCGTTCCACCTCTTGGTATATTATCCACACGATCTATTTCAGCCCCATCAGAACCCCTGCAAATAGAAATATATTCGGGACCGTCAAGCACAAGTCCCTTCAATGTCGGTAAAGCCTTTCCGGAGAACCAGCCCACACCGTCTTCTTTCTGACGATAGTCATTTACCTTACCATTGGAATCCGTGATTACTTTTCCATCGCCGAATTTAGTACCTTCTGATGTCCTGAGAGCAACTTCACATTTTCCATCACCGTCAAAATCATATACGATGAAAGACGTATAGTGGGAACCGGAACGAATATTCTTCCCCATATCAATCTGCCACATAAAAGTTCCGTCCAACTTGTATGCCTCTAACAACGTTGTGCCATCATGCCATCCCCCCTGGTTAGCCCCGTCATACGGCTGCCTTTTCAAGACTATTTCCATTTGTCCGTCACCATCAAGATCACCAACTTGCACATCATTAGCTTCATAATTCAATGTAGGATCAGGTACATTTGTATTCAATTTTATTTTCCTGTAAAAAGTCTGTGCCATTGCAGGTGTAAAAGTATAA
>DHOX01000066.1:2013-4723 GCA_002409785.1 Prevotella sp. UBA5379
GTAAGTATTTGAAACCGTAGCATTTAACGTTGAGGAATCAACATAACAGGTCGCATCAGTAATCGGAACCTTATTCAATTTCATTTCAGTCTTACCACTTTCACACTTATATACATCAAAAGCAATACCTGCCGGGTCGGTACCAAGTAACCGCCAGCTTATTAACGGAAAGGTATATCCAGACGTCTGGCCTTTATACGACATCGCAATGGGATCATAGCTTACGAACATCGCACGATTACCTAAATAAACAGGGATTTTCTTATGCTCTGTCGTATCTTTGCTCAAGGATCCGGAATTATTAACAACAGAATTGTCAGAACATGACGCAAAACCAAGAAAGAGAGATAAGCCTAACCATAACAGATACTTTTTCATACGCTCAATAGTTTTTAAGAGTTAACTTCACATTATTAAATTATAGCATCTTGCCATTAACATTCATGGATAATATGATCAGGAGTACTGAAAGATCCCAGTACCCCAATTAACCAGTTTTTGCCCTTAATTTCCCGAACTGATGCTAAGGTATTTTTCTCCCTGTAGCATTATGCCGAGAGGATCAGAAAATTCCGGTAAGAAATTCATGGCATTTTTTAAAAGGTATTCTTTCAACTTTAATTCTATTTATTATAAACAGACCGATAGGTTTTATTTTGCAAAAGTAGCTGACTCTCTTATACGATAGCATATAGATTTGTTCAAATTCTATTCGTTTTGTTCAAAATGGCATATTCCCAAAGCCCAACAGCCCGTATAGAGGATACAGATCGGCTCAAAAAGAGTCGATACACATCCAACCTAGATTGTCACGAAAAGACATTATAGATTTATGGGACGAAAGCGAAAGTTGGTATTGAGATTCGTTTAATAGATGTAGTTAAATTATGAAAGACGAGGATGAAAAGGATCTGTCTATAGTTGTCCCCGGCCTCTATTCCCCGTATAAAAACTGAAGGAACAAGATGAGGCCGGATGGACATCACTATTCAGATTTGACATCACACCATTTCGGCGGATTCACATGCATCAGATTTTTGACAAAGAAGTCAAAACGTTTATGCTCTCCATAATCTCCGCCCATAGTATGGTGCGCTCCCGGCAATACCACCAGTTCAAAATCCTTATTCGACTTCTCCAAGGCATTGACTACCTGATAAGTACTCGACGGATCCACATTATCATCCAGTTCTCCCACCACAAGCATCAACGGGCGCTGTAATTTCGGCGCATTATAGACATTACTGCATTTCACATAACTGGAATCGACAGGATACCCCATCCATTGTTCGTTCCACCAGATTTTGTCCATCCGGTTATCGTGACAACCACAGGAAGAATAGGCAGCCTTATAGAAATCACCATGAAGCAGCACAGCCGTACAACTCTCCTGCCCCCCGGCAGAAGCGCCGAAAATGCCCACGTTATCCGCATCCATATAAGGATATTTCTTTGCAGCAGCCTTGATCCATAATTCCCGGTCAGGGAATCCGGCATCCTTCAGGTTCTTATAGCATACTTCCTCAAATTTCTTTCCACGCCAGGAAGTCCCCATGGCATCTAATTGAACCACCACAAAACCCAATTCCGAAAGAGAAGTTGTAGTCCAATTATAAGACACAAAACTCTTAGGCGTATAAGCATCGCCCGGGCCTGCATAGATATACTCGATGACCGGATACTTTTTAGCAGGATCAAAATCAGACGGGCGCTGGATAATCCCCCACATATCCGTTTTTCCATCACGTCCCTTGGCCTTGAAGACAACAGGCGCCTTCCATCCCTTGGCAAGCAGATCAGAAATATCAGCCCTCTCCAGGACCTTGATCAGTTTGCCACTATCAGCATCACGGAGGACAGTGACAGGGGCCTGGTCAACCAACGAATAAGTATCTACAAGATAACGATAATCACTGCTGAACACCGCCTGATGCTGAGCCTTTTCCGGAGTAAGGCAAATCATGTCCTTGCCGTTAAAACCGATACGATAGTAATGTACCAGATAAGGATCCTCATCTTTATTCATCCCACTGGCTGAGAAATAGATTACACGATTCGGTTCATCTACCTTCAAGACCTGACGCACACACCAATTCCCTCTGGTAATCTGCCGGATCACCTTGCCTGCCGGCACATCATAAAGATACAAATGGTTCCAATTATCCCGTTCGCTCATCCAGATCAATTGTTTTCCATCTTTGGTATAATAACGGAACATCCGTTGATAATTGATATATTCCGGAGATGATTCCTGGACCACGGCACGGAGTTTACCCGTAGTTGCATTCATGGCAAGGACCTGATAAAGGTGATGCCCGCGCTGATTATACTCCATCATAACCTCCTTACCGTCAGCATTCCACTGGAAACCAGACAACTCATACTGGTTACTGATGACAGAACGGTCAGCTGTCAATTGTCTGCCGGTCTTCAAGTCAAAGATGACCGGTATCTTCTGAGGCAACGCATCGCCAGGCTTCGCATATTCCTGTTTATGCAGAATCGGCTGCAACTGATCCGCAGGAGACGACTCCACATAATACACATACCGCTTCTGCACGGGTATCCGTTTGCAGTCAAAAATATACCGTCCGTCAGACGACCATAGAATCTGATTGGAATAATAGCAGCCCAGCGTCCCATCCTGAGACAATACCCGTTTGGTTGAGAAAGGAGTACCGATCCGATGCACTACGATATTCTGCCCTTC
>DHOX01000066.1:5006-16550 GCA_002409785.1 Prevotella sp. UBA5379
CCCAAAGCCTCATCGAGTTTATCCTTAGCATCAAACATCCTTTCCGTGCCCCTGGCCGCATCATAAAGGACATACTGTCCTTTACCGTCACGAGTCGTCATCTGGTAAGAAAACACATCCGAAGAATCTTTCCATTGCACCTCATGAGCCCAGTGATAAACATGAGAAGGATCAAAGTCCTTCTTGACAGCGTATGCCCGGTCATAATCCTTCAGCGTACCCTGAGAAAACACCGGAACAGCCATCAGCAGTCCTACAGCGAAAAAAGAAAACCCTAATTTCTTCATCTATACTAAAATTTTAATTCCATTCCACATTCTTAACGTCATTTATAGTCAGTAGGCTTTACCCCAAACTGTTTTTGAAAGCACTTCGAAAAATAGGAAGGACTGTTAAAGCCGACCATAAAGCAGACCTCACTGACCCGATATTTCCCCTCCTTCAAGAGTCGGGCAGCACGGCGGAGACGGACAACCTGAATCATCTCATTTGGAGTGACATCAGCCAGAGACTTGATTTTCGCAAAGAGACTGGACCTGCTGATATTCATCTGCTCAGCGATAAAATTAACTGAAAGATCAGCATTATCAATATTCTTTTCAATAAGACGATTCATCCGTAAGAGGAAATCATTGTCAAGAGGAGTCCTGGCCATCCGGGTAATTGACTCAGACGGCGTATCAGAAAACTTCTTCATCAGCAATTTCCGCATATTGATCAGATTGCCAATACAAGCATTCAGATATTTTACCGAGAAAGGTTTCTCTATATAAGCATCAGCGCCACAGTTCATTCCTTCAGCCTTGCTCTCATCGTCCGTCTTGGCAGTAAGCATGATAAAAGGAATATGACTCGTGTTCTGATCCGCCCGGACATGGCGGCAGAACTCTGCGCCGTCCATTTCCGGCATCATCCAGTCGGAGACGATAAGGGTGACCGCATGATGTAAAAGGACATTCATTCCCTCCACACCGTTGGAAGCAGTATACACAACATAATCATTCCGGAAATCAGAAGCCAGGAAACTCCGCATATCTGCATCGTCCTCGACGATAAGCACCGAAGCCCTGGTGCCATCATCCGGCATCTCCACTCTTTCCGGTTTATCTTGCATGATCATTTCTCTACTATTCTCCATCCGGCCACTGCCATCCTGATGTTCTGGAACCTTCTTTTCTCCGTCTATGTCAACCTGGTTGACCGGGAAAGTAATTATAAATCTTGTACCCTTATTAGGTTCAGAATCAAGTTTCATCTGACCATGATGCAGATCAACTATACTTTTGACAATAGCCAGTCCAATGCCCGCCCCGGGAGCATTGGACTGCACCTGATAGAAAGCATTAAAGACCTTTGGCTGCTCCTCCTTGCTGATTCCTATCCCATTATCAGACACGATGAGTTGAAAAGACTGGCGGTCATCGGAGACGACACCACTCAAGCATATCCTGTCTTTGGTATATTTCAACGCATTCATCATCAGATTACTAATCACTTTCGTCATCCCCTCCGGGTCAACGATGGCGGAAAAATCAGCCGGTGGATAGTCGACACGAAAGTCAATCCCCTTCTGTTGGAAGAAAGGCTGGAAGCGGATGACCACCGATTTCATCAGATTACTGATATTCTGTGACTTGAAGTGCGCCAGGAGCCCCTGCCTCTGCTCTTTACTGAAATCCAGTAACTGGTTCACCAGGTAAAGAAGACGGCGGGCATTCCGGTCAATCACCTGCAGAGCCGTCATTGCATTCGAATTTCTCTTTCTATCCCAAACAGGTTCATCATCCTTCACCTCCAGATGCGACATCAACTGTTCCAGCGGTCCGATAATCAAAGTCACAGGAGTCCGTATTTCATGAGCGATCATCGTGAAAAATTTCAGCCGTGCCTCCCGTACTTCAATATTCTTACGATCATCAAGCGCCTTCATTTCATTTTGATGCTTCTTTTCAGCCTTTAGCAGACGAAAATGTGTATATTCATAAACCAGGAAAAGAATGAGGAAGATATAAAATATTTTTGCCGGCAGGCTCCACCAGAAAGGAGGATGAACGACTATTTTCAACTGAGCCTCATGACGGCTCCATACCCCATCATTATTGGTAGCCTTAACCCGAAAGATATAAGTCCCTGAGGGAAGGTTTGTATAGGTAGCATGATGACAACTTCCCACATAGTTCCATTCTTTGTCAAAGCCCTCCAGTCGATAAGCAAAATGATTCTTGCCGGGAGAACAATAGCTCAACGAAGAAAATGACAGACTGAACATCTTGTCACCATGTTGAAGATCAAGTTGGGGGACATAGCTAACAGCTTCCGGCAGCAATCTTGATCCCACTTTCTGCTGCTTATTATATACCTCCAATCCAGTTATAAATACAGGAGGATTCATCCGGTTAATCCTGATCTGATAAGGGTAAAAAGCCGTAAAGCCATTGACACCACCAAAGAAGATACGGCCGTCCAAAGTTTTCAGTTCCGCATTTGGTCGAAAGACCTCACAGCATAGTCCATCATACCTGTTGAATATGCGAGGAGCCTTTCCCTGTTCATATCTCAGGATCCCATGAGTTGTCGCCAGCCACAGGACACCCCTGTCACTTACGATGCTGCTTACCTCAGTACCATCCTGACCTAAAGGGACACGATTGAAATGATCTCCCGACGGATTATAGTAGCATAACCCAGCCATAGTACCTATCCATAACCTCCCCTTCGCATCCCTGTCCATACAGTCCACCTGATCAGAAGGAAGAGAATCGGCAAACTTTAAACTCCGGTAATTTTTCCATCCCCCGGTAAGCGGATGATAACAATAGAGACCAGCACCCTGAGAAGAGAACCAAAGATCGCCCTTTCTGTCCTCATCAATATCAAGGACCAGCGCATCCGTCTTATAAACCTGATGAAAGCCATCCCGTTTCCTGTCGTAGAGAAATATCCCATAGCCCATCGTAGAAAGCCACAAACGCCCCAGATGATCCTTATAGATCGCATAGCAGCTCTTGCTGTCAAGTCCGTCCTTTTCGGTATACTGCTTCATCCTGCCGGAATTGAGATTCATCCTAATCACTCCATTGGAATAAGTGCCTATCCAGAGATCCGATCCGTTCATACACAGAGCATGCACATTATAGGTAGAAAGAAGGCTGCTGCCGGCATAAGTAACAAACCTCCCCGTCTTTTCATCAAGGCAAGATAATCCCCCGTCATCGCTGGCTATCCATACCCTTCGATAAGGATCCTCACAGAAATGACTGACCACATTCCCCCTGAAGCCAAACCGGCCATTCGTATAACTTGAGAAGCGCCGCCCCATAGGAGATACATATTTCACCCCACCATAAAAAGTTCCTATCCAGACACCCCCTTCCCGGTCACGCAGGATAGAATAGACGAACCTCCCATCAATAGAATTCATATCATCCCCCTGAAAAGTCAGCCTGTTCCACTTTCCTGTCCGGGTATTATAGACGATAACCCCATCATCACATCCCATATAGATTTGGTCATCCGGCATTTCCACAAGAGTATGGATATGTCTTCCTGTTCCCGTCAATGTCGGATCAAGCACATGCATGACCTGACCGTTTTTCAGACAAAAGAGTCCCTCATTCCACGTCCCTAACCATAACGTTCCGTTATGAGTCTGAAGCATTTTCGCACCAGATACACCAAAGTCTGCATGAAGATGTTCAGGTAGAAAAGCATGGCATCCCCGGTTTAATCTGTTGATGGTCCAACACTCATTTTTAACTACTGCCCAGACCTGTCCCTCAGAGTCTGCGAAGATCTGAGAGACCTCACCCCTGGCTGTACGAAAAGCGAAATGCCGGACATGATGCGACCGGAGATCAAAGCAAAATCCCCCCTGTCCCTTTGTCGCAATCCATACATTTCCAGACGTATCTTTTGCAAAGGAGCTGATCTCAGATTTAATCTGCGGGATAAAGCGGGAAAAGGTCTCTGTCCGGTAATTAAACCAGAAAGAGCCATGGGAAGTCCCCACAAGCATCCCATCAGGAAAAGGGCAGATAGTAGAGATATACTGGTCAGCTCCAGTTTGCAAGATACGATAAAATTCTACATTATACCCATCATAACGGCACAAACCATTATCTGTCCCCAGCCATATAAAGCCCCTGTAATCTTGTACGACATTCCTTACCGTATTAGAACGCAGTCCATCTTCTATCGTAATATTACGGTAGAGAAAGTCAGAAGTCTGTTCTCCAAAGGAGAATAAAGATACCGGCAAAAAGGCAACAAGAAATATATATCGATTAAAGGACTGTCGAATAGCCATCTTTCGTGTAGATTTTACAGCAAAGGTATCATTTTTTTACTTTATGTCAAAATTTTCATTCATTTTCATTATTTAATGAAGTCAATAGCTTTCAGAATCATTCCATTGTTTTTAATGAGTCTGAGGAAATTCATTTAGGAAAAATATTTTGCAGGACAAAATCCAAGCTTACCAATCTGCATAATCAGGACACTGAATCCGTCAACAATCATCATACAGATGGGTAAGTTGCCTTAAATTCATATCCCTGCTGAAAGATGACCATAAAACAGGGAAAAATCCATTAAGCAGAATGATCTGCCCCAAACATTCATAAAGAACATCCTTTACCTTAATAGGACTTATCAGTCTTACTATAAGCAGTAATGATAAAAAGTCAAGAATGCCATATTTGCATTCTTGACTAACAGAATAATCTATATTTACATTTTATATTATTCAAAATCAGCAGTAATCACTAATTCTATATATTTGCTATTATCCGTCTTACAGGCATAGACAAAGTGGATCTTAACCTGTGTTCCTGAAGGTATACCTGCATAACGACCGATACCCACAGAACCATCATGTGTCTCAACAAAATACTCACAGCCACTCCCCCAATTTCTTGGATTACCGTTAGCATCACACCAGAAGCCGAGGCCGTTGGCAGTATAGTCACGCCCCGTAATCCATTTTCCATTAGCATCAACCATGTAGAGAGCAATATTACCATCAGCATCCTGGACCATCTTATTGAAATCTGTAACCGTCATACCCATGCATGTTTTGATAGCCGATTCCATATCACTGAAATTCACTTCCGTTGCAGAATAATCACCCGTAGGAATCGAAATCGTCTTGATAATTGTGCCCGGATCACTAACAGCCATACTGATATTAAAACGGACATAATTATCATAGTCCTTGCCATTATTAACGGCAAAGCCTACATTTTCATTAACCGACACACCAGCACTGGAATTTGTCGGCACGCTGAGGATTAAGGCTTTGTTTTCTGTATCCAGTTTGATACTGGCAACTTGAGCCGTATCAGAGATATTACCGGAATTATTATAACTCCACCCCGAACTATCATTAGGCGCCGTCTTGTCCCAACAGCCTCTGTTGACGTTGATATTGTAAAACACAACTTTTCCAGATGCCAAACCTGTGATCATATCGTCAACTGTCATTCCTAAATGACTCTGGATTTTCTCAGCATAATCTTTCAAAAGAATCGTCTTATTGATAATATGCCCCTTTCGGAATTCAGCAGAAACAGCAATATCTGCAGAAGTATCAGCACGAAGATAAGGTGATTCATTCTCTTTATAGACATGCTTACTGACAGCATCATTAGGATCAGTGCTGCACGAAATCATTATCAGCACTATACCGGTTGCCACAGCGTATAAAATATTCTTTTTCATTGTTTATGACTATTAAAATAACTACTTCGAAGTACCATCATAACCAGGATTTTGCTTTAACTTTGAATTACCATCTAAGGCTTCCTTTGGAATCGGGAAAATATCACAATAACGGTCCTTAACAGCGTCCTTGCAAAACCATGATTTACCATTATAAACATTCATATTAGTACCCTTAACATTAAATCGGATCAGATCATCACGACGATGAGCTTCACATACAAATTCTTTTGCATACTCATCCAGTAATCCTCCAAATTCAATATCTTGTCCTCCTTCATGAGTAACAATCCACTTATCAGGACCACCTTGCACTCCTTGATTTTCACGATGGCCATAATCATAATTACTCCCCCCCTTAAGTTGATCCACTGTGATAGTAGCCAGAGAAGAGTCAGACTTGAAATCACGCTTACGGACAGCCGTAATTAAATCAGCAGCTTCTTGTTCATCCTCTCCAAGACGAAGCAGGCATTCAGCCTTAATGAAATAAGCATCAGCCAGGCGAAAATAAGGTACATCATCATAGCTGGTTCCATAATCTCCACTCTTAATTTCATATTTAATCAAGCGGTAACTTTCGAAAGGATAACATCCAGGATTGTCAATGCTATGAAGTTCTTTCGTATAAATGAGAGGTTCACCGTTAACCATAATGGGAGAACCATCAGCAGCATACTGCTGCCCACCAGTCCAGGTATCATCGAAACGAGTATCTCCCTTTTCATAAGTATCCAGAAATTGAGGGAATACTACACCTCCACCAGTGGCCCAACCAGAGAAATTCCAACGAGCACGGCCAGCATTACTGATCCACAAGTTAGCCATATAATTACCGCTTGCATACTTTATGGCGAAGGGTATACCGAAGATAATCTCCGGTGAACTGGAAATATCCTCTTTGAAGTTATCACTATAGTTAGGTGCAAGAGAGAACGGCCCTGCTAAGACCTTATTAATTTCATCCAAGGCTTTACGGTACCAGCTTTTATCATTATCATCCTGAAACCAGGCATTATGGTTCAGATATAATTTTGCCAACAGCATATGAGCTGCATACTTATTGATCTTACCCATTTCAATTTTTGACGGGCACTGGTCAGCGACATCCTTTAACTCTTTCTCAATCCAATTAAATGTAGTCGCCGGAGCTGCCTGTGTTGGTTGAAATCCCTTTTCATGAACATAAGTCGTATCCAAAGGAATATTACGGAAGAGATCAAAGAGATTATAATAATACAAGGCACGGTAAGCACGAACTTGTGCCGTAATCTGCACATTAGATGTAATAGATTTGTTAGACAAGATCTTATTACAAGCATTTACTCCTGCATAATTATTATCCCAATTGACCGCAAAGAAACCCATTTGAGAATTGAACTGATGCTTATGCATGGATACATAGAGATCTCCCCAACCAATACCGATGCGGGAAGGAACCCCCCAGACATCCGAGCTCATGTCCATAATATCTGACAATCCAAACCATCCCCAATACACATTACGGAGGCTGCTATAAACAGGAGCAATAGTATGTTCCAGTTCCGTACTTGAAAAGTCATGCGACTCAGAAGAGATAGTATCATAAAGCTTTTCATCAAGATTTGTGCATCCAGTCAATACGGAAAAACCAATAATTCCACATATTGAAGAAAGGATAACATGATTATATTTTGTTTTCATGATTATAAATCTTTAAAATGTAAGTTTAACTCCAAAAGTAAGAGTACGGACAGTAGGATACTTATCACGCCAGTCAATTCCAGAAGACAGTGGATCACTATCAGAAAGCTCCGGATCAAGACCACCATAACTGGTAATAGTAAAAAGATTATCACTGGACACATACATATAGATATTCTTCACATAGCTATTCTTCTTTAAGGGGACAGTATAGCCAAGCGTCAAGTTGGAAAGTTTCAAGAAATTACCATTCTCCAAATAATAGCTGACAAATGTTTGTTTCTGAGCTGGCGACAATACATATTCTCCATATTGCTTCTTAGCTGCACTTTTCAAGCGATTATACACTTCTGCATTATTCTCATAATACGCACGTGCCTCATTCAAAATCTTAAAACCAAATTGACCGGTAAACTGCATATTCAAATCAAAGCCCTTATAGGTCAGAGCATTGCACCATCCCACATTTAACTTAGGAATTGCATTCCCAAGATATTGATGATAAGTGTCGTCTGTAAGCATATTATTAGTAAATTCCTCTGCTTTTCCTGTTTTCTTATTCTGGATCATCCAAAGTCCATTCTTTGATACACCGACACTCTTCATGCCATACCATTGACCTAAAGCCTTACCAACTTCAATACGTTGGGTAGGTAAAGAGATCGGTTCACCAAGATAAGCTTCATCATGTTGATTAGCCGTTTGATAAAGTCCATTGGAAAGACTCAATAGCTTTGTCGCATTGTGAGCAAGTGTCAGTATTGTTTTCCATCGAAAATCTTTTGATTGGACAGGAACACCATTGATTGCAATCTCAATACCCTCATTACGCATCTTACCCACATTAGCAAGAGTAGTATTATAAAGATTAGGAGGACAAGGGACATCATAATTCCAAAGCATGTCAGAAGTTTTCTTATGATATAGATCAATCGTACCTCCCAAACGGTCTTCAAACAAACTAAAATCAATGCCAATATTAAATTCAGTTGATTTTTCCCATTTTAGATCTGGATTAGGATTAGAGACCACCTGCAATCCTTGCTCCCACTTACCATTATCATAATAATAGGGATTACCAAGACTCCAGCGAGTTAATGACAGATAAGGAGACGAAGGAATAACGCCGGTAACGCCGAAACCTGCTCGAAACTTGAGATTATCAAGCCAGGAATGAGTAGATTTCATAAATTTCTCGTTGCTGACCGTCCATCCTAATGATGCTGAAGGGAAATTACCCCATTTGTGATTTTCGCCAAATTTAGAAGAGCCTTCATGCCTCATGCTCAGCAACACATTATACTTATCGGCAAAACCATAACTGATACGACCAAAAAAGCCTATCAACTTATCTGAATTTTTATAACTGCCCATACCTGCTTTTCCTTCTTTCAGATATTCGCCGATAGAAAGGTTATTATATTGATAGAAATCACTCATAAAATTAGTATTATTGGCATTAAATCCATCATACTCATCACATTGATAACTATAACCGGCCATAACTTGGAAACGATGCATTCCCCATTGATGTTTATAGGTAGAAGTCAACTCCAGGTTATCCGTCTGGCCATAACTATAACTTTGTGAAGCATATCCTGTAGTATAATCAATTTTTTGCTGATAATATTTAGAAGTATAATAGCTTTGATCATGAGCATTGTCACGGTCAGTACTAAGCATCAGATTCGTTTGCCAACCTTTTACAGGCTCTACCGTAATATTCCCTGTCAGCCGTGTTTCTTCTGTCTTATATTGGCCTTTTTTTTCTTTCAGCAGTGCAACAGGATTCATATAATAATTGATCGCCATATTTTCATAGTAATCACCATCAGAAGTATAAATAGGTTCCGTCGGATTACGCATAATCGCCTGACGATAAACCTCTGATCCAGCCGCATCTACCGGCCCATTTTCATGCCAGTTTTTCATAATATTCAACTGAATTTTTATGATGTCATTACAAAACCAATGGGAAAGGCCACCATTAAAACGCATCTCATTATTAAAGGTATTAATAAATACCCCCTCTCCATTTCGATAAGTAAAGTCTGCATTGTAAACAGTATTCTTATCACCACCACTAATCATCAGATTATGATTATGAGTAAAAGCTGTACGTGTAACCGCATCTAACCAGTCCGTATCATACCCTTCATCCTGAAAGTCCGTTAATCCTGCCCTGATATCCGAGCCATCCATCATTTTCAATTTCTTTCCAAAACCAGAAAGGGTCAAATAGCCAGAATAGTTGACTGTTGTATTTGATTCCCGATGTCCTCCCTTAGTCGTAATAAGGATAACCCCTGCAGCACCACGAGTACCATAAATAGCAGCGGCAGATGCATCCTTTAACACGTCAATACTGGCTATGTCTTCCGGAGCGACTGTACTTAAGCTACCTTCAATACCATCTATAAGGACAAGAGGAGTATTTGCACCAGAAAGAGAAATTACACCACGTAGACGAATACTTGACGCCGAATTCGGATCACCACTCCCATTAGTGATCGTCAGTCCAGCAACCTTACCTTTAATCAAATCGCCAGCATCCTTGATATTACCTTGGGAAAAATCGCCTGATTTAATACTGGTAATGGCAGAGGTAACATCTCCCTTGCGTTGGGTACCATAACCGATAACAACCACATCACTTAATGTCTTCGAATCCTCTCGCAAGGTAATATTACCACCCTTTCCAGCACAAAATTCTTGTTTTACAAAGCCCACATAGGAAACTACAATATGGGCTCCAGGGGTTACTCTTAAGGTATAGTTTCCATCCAAATCTGTAATCGAACCATTCGTTGTGCCTTTTTCTATGATGCTTGCCCCAACAACAGGTTCACCCTTGTCATCTTTTACGGTTCCCTTAATGGTCATGGTACTCTGCTGGATCACCATTGTCGATAAACTCCGCGGGACATTCGAAATGGCAAACAACGGCTGAATAAATCCTCCAGTACAGAGCAAACACATCGTAACCTTTAAACATTTATTACCATGTAAAAAGTCTGAAAATTTCTGTGCCTTTTTCATAATTGACTATTTGGTTATTATTATTGATTCTCATTCATCACTCAGATATAAAGCCTTAACTTGAGAGAATAATCCCCAAGATTGGAAATTAATTCTTAGTTCACTTTCCATTCTATTATACCTCCACTCTTTCTCTTCCGGAGTTTGGCGACAATTTTCAGTCCGGTAGTCCTCACAGGTTTAAAGTCGACACTGTTATAGCAATCCTTGGCGATTCCATATTTGCTATGATTTTCTACCTCTTTCCATTTTCCCTGACCATCTTTATAGAAAAGACGCCAATATTCAGGTACACGAAAATCACCATCATAGAAATCAAAGTCCAGCCAATAAACTTGGACATTACTGACCGTATAAGGCTGGTCAAACTGATAAGAAATACTTTCTTCTGTTCCTTCTTTCTGCCACCAATATTGATAAGGCTTGCTGATGTCTGAACTACAACGTGGCTCCCATTGGTCATTGACCCCCCACGTCTCACTTTCTATCGCAGCTGCTTCAGGAGCATCTTTCTGTATCGGACTTTGATAGAAAAATGTTTTCGCCTTACTGGCAATTGTAGGTTCTGGGGTGACATGTGCATAAGCAGGAGTTGAGGGAATCCAGACTTCCATCTGATCAGCCCCCCGATTATCCCAGGTACTATACGGTATAGCCCGGAAAGGCACATTTTTGACCGTACCATCTTTCTCCAGTTCTTCAGCCTGGCCGGAAAGTTCTACGATACCTTTCAATTTGTCAGCCAGATACTGTGTCTTAATCGGAGCTCTTTCCGTAATTACCTTATTGAATACGGTTGAATCATGCTGATCAGCACCTTCCAGACAATACATTACCGGTCCACGCTCCAAGGCCAGTTTACCCCGGTCATCTTCCACATTATCATTAGCCTTTATACGACGTACAGCCATAGGAAGATTAATTTCCACTCTATCGCCTCGCTTCCATTTACGGTTAATGACTACATAACCTTTCTGCATGATTGCCGTGAGATCAGAAATCCGATGTCCGTTCACCTTAACCACATAAGGGCACGGAGCATCAACGAAGGTATAAAGGCTAGTCGGAACAGGACTATTCTGTGCCCATCCTGGAATACGAAAA
>DHOX01000066.1:16892-19231 GCA_002409785.1 Prevotella sp. UBA5379
ATATTCCCCGGGCAGCAGGCACACCCGAACCATGGCTGACGCTGATGCTGTCCCATACTCTCCAAAGGGTTATCATAAAAGAAACGATTTCCACTTAAAGACACTCCACTGATAACGCCATTATAGAGTGCCCGCTCATAGACATCTACATATTTAGCATCACCCGTAGCCAAGAACATCCGATAATTCCAGAACACATTAGCGATAGCCGCACAAGTCTCACAATATGCAGTCATATTGTTCAACTCATAATCAGGTCCGAAACCTTCACCTTCCGCCCTACTGCCAACGCCACCGGTAATATAAAGCTTTTTGCCAGCCATATTGTTCCAAATACGTTTCAAAGCATGAAAATAGGCGGTATCGCCAGTAAGCGCACATATATCTGCTACACCGGAATAAAGGTATCCAGCACGAACAGCATGACCAACAATCTCATCCTGCTTTAAGATTGGTTCATGATCCTGACTGTATTCACTCAATCGGTGTCCGTCAGTACCCCGTCCCGTCTCTTCAATGAAATACTTTGCTGTTTGCAAATATTTCTTATTATGAGTTATTTTATATAACTTACAAAGTGCCATCTCTACTATAGGATGTCCGGAAGGACGATGTATCTGACCGGGATTAGGACCAAAAGTCTTACAGACCAGGTTTGCATTTTTAATGGCAACATTCAGAAGGGTCTTCTTGCCAGTTGCCTTATAATGAGCTACAGCCGCCTCTATCAGATGGCCACTATTATAGAGTTCATGAGAATTCAGTTTTTCCCACTTATGAGTCCCCCACCAACCCGAAAGACGGTAGCATTTATTGGTTACACAAGTTGTAAGATAGCCATCAGGCTCCTGTGCCGCCGCGATAATGGCAATGACACTGTCAAGATAATGATCCAGTTTTGCATTATAATGTACGGCCAACGAATAGCTTGCTCCCTCTATGACCTTATATGGATCCGTATCATCAAAAGGGAAATCTCCCCGCTGCTTGCCCTTCTTCAGTCCCGCAGCGATGGCAAAGTTATCAAATCTCCCATTAATTTCACATTTATGAAATGCATACGGAATAGTAACCGTGCGGTTGGTTTCAATACGAGGACTCCAGAAATCATCAGAAAGGTGTACATCCGTGAAAGGCACCTCACTGATAGGCCTCTCAGGGTATTGCAGATATGCAGGCATCCTGTCCTTTGCACTGATCTGCAAGGAGAATATCACACCACTTACTAATAACAGCATTTTTGTATTCATGGTATCTTTTTTCATTTCTGGATTTTCATGATTAGCAATCATCATCAGCCCTCAGAGAAAGACCTTTCTGATCTGAAATTTCCGCAAAGTAACATGAATTTTTATAAACATACTAAAAATATCATCTGACAATCTATCAAAATCGTCCAGAAAGTCATCCGATCAACTATTTTGGACGATTATTCCAATTTTCCTGGACTTATTTGACATACATTAATGATAAAAATCAGTATTTTTGTATCATCAATAAATTACAGGCCATGAGAACAAATCACCTCTTCCCTCTAAAGATCCGAGAATTCATTTATATCAACACTATCATAAACAATAAACAATGAAAACACTTCTTTTAATGGTTGCATTGATAGCTACGACTCTATCAGCTAATGCAAGGAACGAAAAATCAAGAGGATACCCCATCACACCTGTACCTTTCACCTCTGTAAAAGTATGGGACAACAGTTTCTGGGGACAGCGTCTGGAGACCAGTCGTAAGGTAACGATTCCCCTGGCCTTCAGCAAATGTGAGAGTGAAGGAAGATACAAGAATTTTGAGCGCGCAGCACACCCAAGCGATAAATATGATGTAGAAAAATTAATGCCTTATCCCTTTGACGACACTGATGTCTATAAAACCATTGAAGGAGCAAGCTATATTCTCCAGACCTACCCAGACAAGAAACTCAAACTCTATATTGACAGCATCCTGAATATCGTAGCAGCTGCCCAAGAACCCGACGGCTACCTGTATACAGCCCGTACACAAAACCCCAAGCATCCTCATCCCTGGTCAGGAGCGACCCGATGGAGTGAAGAAGAGAACCTGAGTCACGAACTCTATAATCTCGGACACATGATTCAGGGTGCCATTGCCCACTATCAGGCTACCAAAAGCAAGAAGTTCCTGAATATAGCTATTCGCTATGCGGATTGTGTCTGTCGGGAAGTCGGTCCTCGCCCCGGACAGGCACATGTCGTTCCGGGACACCAGATTGCAGAAATGGCCCTAAGTGAACTCTATGTCGTCACAGGCAACAGGAAATACCTGGATGAAGCAAAATATTTCCTCGACTACCGTGGAAAGACAAA
>DHOX01000028.1 GCA_002409785.1 Prevotella sp. UBA5379
TAATTTTATATAAATCAAAATTTAATGTGAAGTTGCATCTTCAGCTTTTAATTGTTCTCGAACTACCTTGCCAGGCAGTTCTTGGAGAATTCCAATAACAAAATTCACTGAAACAACTCTTAAAATGAATAACTAAAACTTCCAATAAAAATATAATAAATGGCATGATATAGTCCCACTCATACTGTTCATGTTATGATGGCACTGAAATTCCTCTCCTTTTCAGACACTATTCATCATCTTTCCGTGTCCCTTCGATTGATAGTTTCTAAGACGATCCATCTGTCAAATTCATCATTGTTCTTGTATTTATCATAGATTATGTTATTATTATTTCATTTATTTGCAGGCAATAAAATAATTGTCTTCTGCAAAGATAGAAAATATACTACACATATACAAATTATTTCATAGAATATATTCTATTTAATAATAATTAACTGCACCGTATGGGCTATAGAGGATCTGAAGCCTCTTTCAGCCTTTCCAATTACAATTGATTACAAGTTAATTAGAATGCGAACATTGACCCTTCAACGATCTTTAAAGAATCAATGCCTACATTAAAAAATATTAGAAAATAGTCTAATATCAGATATGATCATCAGGCCTTTTCCTGGCCAAATCCTTTCCGAGTCATGACACCCCATGATTTGATACGACGCAGATACATATAGTTTCCCTTAACAGACCAGAAAACGATGCACGGATGGTAAATAAAGGCCTCCAACATGGAATAGCAGATCAATCTCATGACATCTTTTGTCTTATGGTAAACATGGAAACCTATCTCATTCATGAAAATACCCAGGAAAGAGAAAGTAGTACCAAACAGATACATAAAAACAAACAGGAAGAAGAAGGTGCTCCATACCGTTGTACCCAGGATCAGAGCAATAAAGAAATAGACATAGCCTGTCAGTTCGACAATAGCCGCCATCCATTCAAAGAAGAAAAAATAAGGATACCCCAGCAGACCCACCGATCTGTATTTCGGATTAAGAAACAGTTTCTTATGTAATTTCAAGGTATCGATCAACCCTCTTGTCCAGCGTGTTCTCTGGCGGCCCAGCAACCTGACCGATTCCGGGACTTCCGTCCACAATAAAGGATCAGGAATATAGGACATCAAATGAGGTATTTTCTTCTTATAATGATATTCCTGTATACGCGTAACCAACTCCATATCTTCGCCGATCGTTGAGGTCAGGTAACCACCGACTTTCAGTATTGCCTCTTTTCTGAAGATCCCCAATGCCCCAGATATCAGCAAGAGACTTCTTGTCTGTCCCAGGGAAATCCTCCCTATCAAAAAAGCTCTCAGGTACTCTACTACCTGCATGCAGGTGAAATACTTCTTTGGCACAACATGTTCCTTAATGACCCCATTTTCAAATTTACATCCATTCGCCACATGCACTGAGGCGCCGACCCCCACCACCTTTCCATCTTCCTTCTCGGTGATCACCTTAACCAGTTTGAGAAGGGCATCCCGGTCCAGGATAGAGTCTACGTCCACACAGACGACATAAAATTTATAAGAGATATTGATTCCACAGTTCATCGCATCTGCCTTGCCCCCATTTTCTTTATCCACGACAATCAACTTTCTGAAAATCGGGTTCTCAGACCGGTAAACGCCGCGGACGGTCTTGGTCTTAATCTTATAGTTGACGATATAACTGTGTTTCTGCAATTGAAACTCTTTCTGCAATTTTTCGAGGGTATCATCCGTACTGCCATCATTGACGACAATCACATCATAGTTAAAATACCTCAGGTTAAGCAATGCGCGCACGCAAGAAATGATTGTTGCCGACTCATTATAAGCCGATGCGATCACACTCACGCTAGGTGCTGCATCACCAGCAGAAAGCAAAGTATCATAGTTGATTTCTATATTTCTTCTCCGATAATAGAAGAAATAGTAGATGGATATGGCAGACATACTTGTATAGACTACTACAATGGAAATGGAGTAGATCAAGAAAAGCATGTTAATGACTTCCCCCGCATCTGTAAAAAAATTATTTCCCATTTTTCTCCATGATTAAATTCCTGCACATCTCATTCAAAGTCCCATCTTCATGATGGGCCGCGAAATATTCAATATCAGCCTTACCGCCAGCCACATAATCATAGACACAAATCAAAATATGTCTTTTAATGGCAAGATTATCCGTACGGTGATAAATGTCAAGCATCGTATCAGTGGTCACATAGTCCAGTCGCGCATAATTGGACAACATATCCTCCAAAGGATAAAATCCAACATTGATGACCGCACTATCATTCACACTTTCCTTATTCATAGCCAGCAAGCGATAGAGTTCCACCTGTACCTGAGCATCCTTGCTCATCAAGACCCCTTCATAGTTCCGTGTAATGTCCAGAGACTGATGGAATAATCTCATCATCCTCAATCCAAACAGGATGACCGTAACATTAGGCGAATAGAGCAAGGCGGAAAAATGAGGCTCCTCCTTCAGTTTATACCTGAAGAGGAAGAAATACCCCATTTGCTCCCAGAGAGAAAGAGAATACTTATAATCGGGAAAATCCTGTTCCACGCCAAAGCTGCCGTAAAGGATCAGATTCTGGATGGCATAAAATCTGAGGATCACATCTTTGCTTCTTTGAAGTTTCTGTAATATAGGATAAGATTTTCGCGTGCATCCTATATTGACAAGTATTTTCAATGCCCGGATCTTTCGGGAAGGAAGGATCCAGTTTATGTTCTTCAAAATATAGGATTCCAGATCATAGACAGCAGCTATCTGCCTGATTTTATTCTGATCTTTATACGTAAAATAGCGGCTCAGGTCATTCAGTATTCCGATGAAGACCTCTTTATCCACTCTTCCCAATTTCTTTCTGATGTCACGGATATGATTCATGTTTCCATGATACAGAAAGGGAAAGATGACCTCTTCATATTTCTGATGGAGCATCTTCCGGCGGCGTTCCCCACGCTTTCTCCTCCAGCTCAACAGCAGCGTTACACAAGGTACGGCCACGACAAGCAGGATAAAGAACACTATTGCGATCTGTATCATATGCAATAGCAGGACGTTAAAAGAGTTATAAACAGATGTCAGCATATCAGAACAAATAATTAATTCCTATCGTAAATCCAGGGATATTACGGTTCAGCCCATTCGTATACTGCTCTCTTCGAAAAGATACTGCCGTCTTCAATGAGAATGACCGGCATAATTTCTGCTGCCATAGCAGATAACCACCCCAAGTCTTGTTACCTAATAAGTATTCACTGTCCAAATGAGGCAAGACTTCTGCGGAATGACCGTCAAAAATGCCGAGATGAATAAAATTCACCGGATCCCTGAAATATCTCCTGACTCCTAAATTCACGGAGCCATAGCAGTTAGAATTCAGATAAGTCAGATAAGGCTTCAGAGTAATCCAGAAATTTCCCACATATTTCTCTACTCCAAGGGTATAGCTGAAGATGGGCTTTGTCCAATAATACATCTTGCCTCCCCCCGTGAGATTCCATCCATGAGACCATGAAAATGTACCCTCTACAACAGCCAGATGCTTTGAAAAGACAGTGGATCCGGAGTAAGCATACAAGGCATATAAAGAGAGTTTACGCGAAGCGACAAGATAAGTTTCCAACTGTCCCTGGGCATCAACCTTTTTAAAGTAATCATCGCCCACAGGAACTTTCTGGGCCAGATTAAGTCGTGGCACAAATGTTATAGAACGCACGCTATCTCTGTTGATCCTTACCGTACCCTCAAAGGCCGTGATGTTCCAGTTCAACCTGGAAGGCCTGGTATAGAACTCCATCATATTGCTGACCCCTACGGATTGCAGTTCAACCTGCTTTTTCTGACAAAAAGCCATAGTACAATCAGCCCAAAAGAAAAGTACAAGAAAAAAATATTTCATAAGCTATCTTTCTTGAGTATCCGGTTTAAAAAATCATCTGTATCCTGTGGCACGACGAAATAGTCCGCGGCACCCAGGTCCTTCGCCTGCTGCA
This sequence comes from Prevotella sp. UBA5379, assembly GCA_002409785.1. Taxonomy (GTDB): domain Bacteria; phylum Bacteroidota; class Bacteroidia; order Bacteroidales; family Bacteroidaceae; genus Prevotella. Next base: position 4,010 of record DHOX01000028.1, read on the forward strand.
TGCTCCCGCGATCATAAAAACCACTCGCGATATAGATTTGCGTCTTTGGAAGAACCTTCCCCGGCGCTTTCATCTGCATCTCATGGTAATACTTCCGGTACTTATCCAGAATCTCAAGCCCGTTATAGTAGTTGACATGGATGCCTATCATTGCGATGTCCCATTCCTGGGTGAACAGCAGATGGACTATATCCATGCCGCCATCGACCACTGTCACCTCATGTCCTGACGTTCTCAGGCAATACCCGATATAGTCCGCATAGACATGATTTCGAAATCCTATCAGAATTTTCATCCTCTATTTTTTTAGTCACCACCTTTTTACAGACACTGATGAATAGACTGATACCAGAATCCAAAGCCCATACGCTTGATCTTTTCATTACTGACCCTGGATCCTCGCAGCAATATCTCAGACAGTTCACCAAACAGGAGTTTGATGACCCACGCAGGAGCATTTGGCATGAGATTTCTCCTGCCAAACGAATGCAGCATCTTTTCCGAGAAATCATTCATGGTGATATGCTCACTGGTGACGGCATTGAAAACGCCCCTCATCTTCTTGTTTTCCAGGACATAATCATAGATTCTGACAAGGTCACCGATACATATCCATGGAAGATACTGCCTTCCGCTTCCCAGAGACACATTGATCCCCCGCCGCGCCAGCGGTTTCAGTTTCCGGTACATTCCTCCGGTTCTGCCAATCACCACACCTTTGCGTAAAATCACGACTCGGTCAGCCACCCTCTCGAATTTCCGGGCATTGTCTTCCCACAACTTACAAAGATGTGCAGGAAAGTCCGTACCGTTGCGATCCTCTTCCGTAAAGATCCGGTTGGTAGTCACCGCTCCATAATAGCCTACGGCAGAAGAGGAGATAAACACATCTATATGGCTTCCGACATCCATCACATATCTAAGAAGCAGATTAAGAGGCTTTATCCTGCTGCTTACGAGCTCCTGTTTTCTTGCCTTGGTCCAGCGCTTCTCACCAATATTGGCACCCGTCATATTAATGATTGCACTCACCCCGTCAAAAGCCCGAGGATCAATGAAACCTTTTTCTACATCCCATTGATAATAATGTATATTTTCCGTATCACTCATCTGTCTTCGGGTCAAGACATTGATTTCATCTTTCTTCCCTGCCAGAAAAGAGCACAAGGCTGTTCCTATAAATCCGGTACCTCCGGCAATTAATATTTTCATGTACAAGAACATTAAGATCAGACATTACGTGACAAAAATAATGAATGTTTTCAAGAATTGCAAGTCTTACTCTATTTTTTGTTATAAAAAATTACAAAAAACAGAGAAAAGAAGAAAGGTTTATCAAGAAACAAAAAAAGAAGGGAAATGATCCGGGACATTCATCCAGGGAGAAACCGCCCGTTAACGGTTTCTCTCCTTGAATTTCAGTTCAGACTCCAGCATAGACAACCGGGGCATCTCACATCCGGCTTTGCGGGCCTCCTCTATCGGACGAGTGTAGAGATAATAAATCTCCATCGGACGGTGAAAATCATAATCTAGTTTCATACTCGGCAGATAAGGGGGCATCGTCCTGGTATTCTCGATCACCTTATCTGCCAGTTCATGACTAATGTCCTCGACGCCACAAGCCCTGGCACCATCAATCACCTCTATCATCAACGCTTTGATCAACCTGACCGCATCCGGATCAGAAACCAGCTCCTTCGTAGTCGTATCCAGCGCAACAGTCATCCCGTTGAAAGACATATTCCATACCGCCTTATACCATCTGGCTTTCAGATATTCCATCTTCTTAGCAGCAATGCCGGCAGCTTTCATCTCAGCCACCAGATGATCAATGAAGGCGGGATCCTTACAACTGTAATTACCTATATTGATTGCCCCCAAGGCCTGATGGTCCACGATGCCCGGTTTTGTCTTGGCCGCACAGACAAAAGCGACCCCTGCTGCCAGTCCGACCCCGGGGAACGACTTCTGGACATCAGCCTCTACACCTATGCCGTTCTGGATCAGTACCACCAGAGTATCCGGTTTAAGAAGCGGGGGCAGCAATGTATTCAGCAATGCCTCATTGACCGATTTCAAGGCCACCAACACGACATCACACTGCGGCATGTCCCCTGCATGCTGATAGGCATGTACGTGAGAAAGATGAAAATCACCATCACAGGAATTTACCTGAAGTCCCTTCTTGCAGACCACATCATAGTCACGATGAAAGAGAAAATGTACTTCCTGTCCGCTTTTTGCCAGTTTTGCCCCATAATAGCCACCAATGGCACCTGTTCCTATTATTCCGTATTTCATATTTTCTTGTTTTTAAATTTTACTTCCTTGATGACCGGCGAAGCCCGGCCAATAGACGCGCAGGCATTAGAAAAGGGTCATATTTTATCCAAAGCCTTCAGCGTATTCTTTTTCTGAGCCTTAAAGGCTGACGGAGTCATTCCCGTAACACTCTTGAACTGGCTGGACAGATAGGCCACACTTGAATAGTTCATCTTGTTGGCAATCTGAGTCAGGCTCAACTGGTCATACTTGATCAGTTCTTTTACCCGCTCCACCCGTTGCTCGATATAATAGCGTCCGATGGTCTTCCCGACCACCTCACTGAAAAGTTTGCTCAATGCTGAATAATCACTGTGAAGCATCTCCGAAAGATAATCAGAGAGGTTCACGGCAGAATCGTCATTATGGTAATGTACCAGTTTGATAATAGCATTCTTAATCTGTCCGATCGTCTGCTGCCGCTTGTCATCCAGGAGTTCAAACCCCAGATCCTCAAGCGCTTTGCGGAGACGGTCCCGTTGTCCGTCAGAGAGCACATCCTCTACATGCACCTCCCCAAGATCCACGCTCAGGGCATGTAGATCCTGATCCTTCAAGACCTGTCCCACCGCCATGATACAGCGGTCACAGACCATGTTCTTGATATAAAGCGTCGTATTCATTCTCATCTCCTTATCTTAAAAAATCCGAAAGACATCCCTGCCCGGAAGTATCTTTTACTCTGCCTCCAGGATGTCTGACCATCTCGTGGTATATTCAGGACTCTTCCGGTCTCTCCTGATCGCATCAGCAAATTTCACCGCCTTGTCTTTTCCGTCCCTTGCCGGATATTGCCTCGCCGCCAGGACGACCGTCTCTCGTCCGTTGGTCCGGTTGATCTGGTCTATGACCGCATCAAGGCGGCACTCTTTCCGGTACCGTTCCGGCCGGTAATCCCCGAAATCCGTCTGAATGCCACTGTCCTGACAAACCTCCGTCAACAGTACCCCCGCGCGCTTATAGGCATATCCTTGCCGGAAAATATTACGGAAGCATTGCAAGGCTGCATCCACGATGATCCGCGTGCTACAGGAAGGAGTCAGCAAGGTACCTATCTTGAACATCCCCTGAGGATGGTCGTCACCCCGATAAGGGTCAGTATCGATAAAAACACCTATTCCCGAAGCGACCTGATGCTGCTGACGCAGCCGCTCTGCACACCTTGCCGCATCATTCGCCAGATGTGTCCGGATCATTTCATACTGGCAGACCGGATGGGGAAAGGAACGGGAGACGCAGATACTTTTCTTCCTCGCCCTCTCCAGGTCCATATCTTCCGTAAGGATACAATCCTGTCCGTTCAACTCCTTCCACGTCCTCTGCCCGGTCACATTGAACCGTGCACGTACCCATGATTCCGGTTGATCGGCGAAATCTCCGGCTGTCCTGATCCGTGATGCCAGAAGAGTTTCCGCCCAGTGACGGCCGACGCCCCACACCTTGTCTATAGGAAAGATACTCAGAGCCTTCAAGCGCTGGCGGTCTGTATCAATGAGACAACAGTGATGGTACCCCGGATAGACTTTGGCGAAACGTCCGGCTACCTTGGCCAGTGTCTTCGTCCTTCCAATGCCGATGCTCACGGGTATTCCCAATCCACGCCAGATACGCTCATACAATCGCCTGCCCCAAATTCTCAGATCAGAATCCTCCATCCGGGAGAAGACGCAAAACCCTTCGTCAATGGAATAACGATGAAATTCCGGTACGTCACGTCTCACGATATTCATCAAGCGTCGTGTCATGTCGGCATAAAGTTCATAATTTGAAGAAAAAGCATAAATCTCTTTCCCGGGGAAAAGTTGGGAAAGTTTGAAATAAGGTGTACCTCCTTCGATGCCCATCGCCTTGGCCTCATTGCTCCGCGCCACCACACAACCATCATTGTTGGACAATACGACAACCGCCTTTCCGTTCAAGTCCGGACGAAAGGCACGCTCGCACGAAACGTACGCATTATCTACATCTACAAGAGCATAATATTTCATTCTGCTACACTCCCCTTATTTTCTATTTACGCCAGTTCTTGATCGTATACTGTACAACCCCCCATATCGTAAAATCATCCGTCGCAGTAATGTGGAACACCGGATATTCAGGATTAGCCGGTTTCAGTTCTATGTACCCCTCAGCATAATGGGTATTATCGTAAAACTTCACCGTGTATTTATGATCATAGAAGGCAACCACCAGATCACCGTTACGGGGTTCCAGGGAGCGGTCTATTACCAGTATATCCCCATCACGGATCCCCGCCTGGATCATCGAATCACCTCTCACCCGGCCATAGAAAGTGGTATCCGGATGGCGGATCATATCCTTGTTGAAATCCAGTGAGTCCACCTCGTATGACTCAGCGGGTGACGGGAAACCGGCCTTGATCGCCGGTGCATACTTTAAGGTAAGGCGCTGGTCGAAGGTGCTCCTCAGGAGCATCACTTCATTCTGCTTGTTCTGACTGACCGATTTTCCCATAATCATCCTCCTCTGAAAGAACACCCGGAAACCTTTATCTCCTGAGGCCGGGGGTTCTGTCCTCGCAAATTTAACCTTTTCCCTTCAATTCTCCAAATTTCTTTCTTGAATTTTTTACAGAATCCATCATATTCACTTCCCTGAAGGACTTGTCCCATCCTCCCAGGCTGACCCGCGGAACCAGGGGGAAGCCAGTACCGGTCGAAGGTCCACGTGAACACTCCGATCAGATCAACCCGGCAGGAGCAGGACCAACAGCAGATGAGATGCCAACGGAAAGATCAGGATACAACGAATATTTAAGGAACATTTGCCTGTAAAAATTTGGATTTCGAGAGAAAAAAACATAACTTTGCGATTTGAAAGTCCACCTGACATCAGAAGGGGCCATTTCCTTATTGGTCCCATCCGATAGAAACGAAGGAAAAGACAAAATCATGCAATGCCAAAAGTAGATTTAAATGACCCGAAATGGCTGGATCTGGTATTTACCGGCCGGAACAAGAAATACGGAGCCTACAGGCTTCGCCGGGGAGCTCCAAGAAGGAATCTGATGGCTCTGCTCATTATTATCGGCACTGCTGTAGTCATCTTGCTGGGTGCAGGTATTTTCATCTTCATCGAAAACCATTCCATGAACCTGCGCGACATCAAAAGCGTGGAGTTTAATAACATGAAAGCTCTCCCTCCCCTGGCCCAGGGGAACCAGTTGTCCCGGCGTCAATCGGGATATGCATCCCACAAAGTAGTCAAACAAGGCGAAAAGGTATTGAAAATGTTCGGAGAGGAACAGGAGCGGCCGGTCATCCCTCCTGATGCGGCTACGATGGATAATAACGGCTCACCGGGCGGAACTAGTAATGCAGGGGAAAGTACGGAAGGGGCTGACTCCAGTGTAGCTGCTACGGGAAAGGGCGGGGACAAGGCTCATAATAATGAGCTGCAAGCCTTGACACAAACCACTCCAGACAACCAGGCCATCAACTTCCGTATCGTGGAACAGTTACCGGAATTCCCTGGCGGCTGGGTAGAGCTCATGAAATGGCTCGACAAGAATATCCAGTACCCTCCTGCGGCACTGAAAAGCAAGATCCAGGGGGAAGTCATCGTCTCCTTCATCATCAATCCGAACGGTACCCTCAGTAACATCAGAATCACGAAATCTGCTCATCCTCTCCTGAATGCCGAGGCATTGAGAGTGGTGCATAAAATGCCAAAATGGAAACCAGGAATTCATGATGACAGGCCATGCCAGACCATGTTCTCTATCCCTATCGTCTTTCATTTGTAAAACCTTCATTCTTAAGTCAAAGAAAAGAATCTATCTTTCCCTCAAGAATAGTCCACCCCTCATCAGAGCAGTCATTACCGGGAAAATCTCTCTGATGACTATTCTCTTTATTTAAGTTCTTTGAACGTATAAACCATTATCGGAATCGTCAACAGGAAAGCCAGGACATCACTCCAGCTCTGGCACATCTCTACACCTAAAATGCCAAAGAATCGTGGAAGGATGATAACCAATGGGATGAAAAACAGTCCCTGGCGTGCCGATGAGAGGATATTGGCACGCCAGGTTTTCCGGCATACCTGAGTCATCATATTACTTGCCATGGAAAAAGCATCTAACGGGAATGTAGACAATTGCCAGATCAAGGCCACATGGCCAATACGAACCACATCGGGATCATTCCGGAATATCATGATGATCTGAGAACTGAAACAGATACCAACGACAGTGCAGATCACTAAAAAGACCGTTCCAATCTTCACCGTATACCAAAAGGCCTTCTTCAACCGGTCATACAGGCGGGCACCATAGCAGAAACCACATAAAGGTTGAAAACCTTGCCCAAGACCAATCACAGCAGACATGACAAACATGGTGATCCTGTTGACGATGGACATACCTGCAATGGCGGCATCTCCATACCTCCCGACACTGATATTCAGGGCGATCATGGCTACACTGCTCAAGCCCTGACGGGAAAGCGACGGACTTCCACCGTAAAAAATCTCCTTTAGGAAATCCCAGGAAGGAGAAAAATTCTTGAAAGAAATCCCGATGTTCCTTGCACTGAAAGTCATCCGGATCAAGATGAAGAAAGACACGACCTGCCCTATAACCGTAGACAAAGCTGCTCCTTCTACCCCCATGTGCAAGCCGAAGATTAATATCGGATCAAGGATCACATTCAATAATGATCCTGTCACGATCCCAATCATGGACAGAGAGGCATTGCCCTGGAACCGCATCTGATTATTAAGAGTCAGTGAAGCGGTAAAAAATGGTGCTCCAAGAAGGATAATGCCCATAAACTTTTCTGTGTAGGGAAGGATCGTAGGAGTAGAACCTAACCATATTGACAACGGGGTGAGTAGTAATTCCCCGACGATCAGCAAGAGGCACCCGAACATAAAGGAAAGGAAAAAACCTGTGGAGGCCATCTTTTCTGCATTCCGGTGCCGCTTCGCACCTAATTCCCTGGATATATACGTTCCGGAGCCCTGCCCGAAAAAGAAACCGAAAGCCTGGATAATAAACATGACGGAAAACACGATTCCAACGGCTGCAGTGGACTGGGTATTGAGATGGCCGACAAAAAAGGTGTCTGCGATATTGTAAAAACCCGTAACCAGCATCGATATAATTGTCGGTACCGCCATTTTCCGGATAACCTTGGGAACAGGTGCGGAAGTGAGAAAGTCGTAATTATCCTTTTTTGCCATTTGAGACGACAAAGATACAATAAAGAATTATGAAAAACAAAAGAAAACTTGCTTCTTTCATTCTTATTCTTTAATTTTGCCTTTGGCAAATGATCCACAGATCAAGTACAAACATAAGAATGCAAAAAATCCATAAAAGAACGGGCATGAAAGAAAAAATCCTGACCAGGCAAAAATTCTATTTTCTGAAGAGAACAGTACTCTTCCTGTTTCTCCTCGTTGCGGCCACTGCGCCGGCACAAGTACACCTGTTCCTGATTTCCGACACTCACGTGATGGCTCCCGGATTGCTCGTCAATGACGGCAAAGCGTGGCAGAACTATCTCGCCGGAAGCCGGAAGATGGTGGACAAAAGTGCAGAAATCTTTGACGCTCTCGTGGATACGGTGCTCAAGGAGAGACCGGATGCCGTGCTGATCCCTGGTGACCTGACAAAGGATGGTGCTCTGTTGAGCCATGAATATGTTGTCAGCCGACTGGACACACTCTTAAAGGCCGGAATTCCGGCCTTTGTCATACCTGGCAACCATGACCTGGGAACTTCCGGTGCAGTATATTATGAAGGCGACAGTACAAAAAAGGCTAGAACCATTTTTGCTGCAGAATTTGCTGACCTCTACCGTTCCTTCGGCTATGATGACCAGTCGGTCAGAGACCCTTACTCTTTAAGTTATATGCGGACGTTATGCAAGGGCGTCAAACTCCTCGGAATTGATTCCGACACGGGACAACTCAGTGCCAGCACACTCAACTGGCTCTGCGACCAGGTGGCTCAAGCCAGGAAAGAGGGCTATCGGGTCATCGCCATGATGCATCATCCGCTCATGGAACATATCACGGGCATCAACCATTTCCTCCCCTCTTCTGTCATCAGAAATGATACAACCGTCAGAGCACGACTATTGAAAAGTGGCGTGCATGTCATCCTGACCGGACATTTCCATACCAATGACATCGGAAAAGACTATAATGCCGACAGGACTGACAGCATTTATGACATCAATACGGGCTCTACCATCACTTACCCCTGTTCTTTCAGGGAGCTGACCATCAGCAAAGATCTAAGCCATCTCGATGTGCAGACCAGATACCTTAGCCGCATCGCTAGTTGTGCAGATCTGAAAGACTATTCCCGGAAAAGGATCACAGACTATATAATCAGCCATATCAAATCAGTTGCCCGGAACCGGATGAGCATTCCCCCTTCCTTTATCCCCTCTTCCATGATCAAGGCAGTGGCAGAGGCTTATATCGTACACAGTGACGGCAACGAGAACCTGCGGGACAACAGTGCTCTGTTTCATAGCCTGAAAATTCCGATGATGTTCAGTTCCTCTCTTAAGACAGTCATCACCAGTATGCTGGATAATATCACGATGTATGGAACGGATCATGCCAGCATCACCAACGACCTGCAACTCTCCATCCCTCTGAGGTAACCCGGGATACCTACAAACTGATCCTCCTCCATATCCACCGGGGCAAGCGACGCCAGGCGGCGGTAAGGATATGCCAGCGCCAGTCGATCACCTTGACATGTTGTTTTCTCCTGATAGCCCGGACAATTGACCTTCCGACAGCCTCCACGGAAAGTTGCATGGGGAAAGCGGGAGAGCCTTTCAGCAGCGGGGTGCTCACAAACCCGGGACGAATATCCGTGAAATGAATATCCAGATTCCGGTGATGGGCCTGCTGCTCCAGGGCCTGAAGATAATTCTGCTGGAAAGCCTTCGTTGCACTATAGGCGGGTGCAGGACTCAGTCCTTTCGTCCCTGCAATACTTGTAATACAAGCAAGATGACCATGTCCTTGTTCTGCAAAATAGCGGTAGGCTTCGCCGACCATCTGCGTCCACCCCAGGCCGTTCGTCTTCACGGTGCTGAGTTCTATGCCGGCATTTTTCAACTCCGGGTTCAGGCTGCCTATGCCAGAAGCATGAAAATACAGGTCCATTCCGCCCACCATCCCGATGAGATGGCGCAACTTTCCGGGAGCATCTTCTGCCGTCACGTCAATGACTTCGACAGAAACCCGTTCAGGGGCTACTGTCTGGATCTCTTCCAACTTTTCTCTCCGCCGGGCAGCGATCCCTACTGTCCATCCTTCATCCAGCAAAAGCCGGGTGACCTCATGGCCGATCCCGCTGCTGGCGCCTATGATAATCGCTTTCTTTGCCATAAATCATCAGTTATTCAGGAATAACCAGAGGCTTTCCACATCCATTGTTCCGTACTTCCAGCAGAATCCTCAGGATCCGTTCGGCACTCCTTCCATCCCACCGGTCAGGGATACCGGAATTTTTCCAGTTGCCTTGCACCATGTCTTCCACCGCTTTGGCTAACCGACCGGGATCTTCTCCCACCAGCACATTGGTACCCACCGTAAGGGTTTCAATATGCTCCGTATAACTGTTCAAGGTGATGCAAGGCACCTGATTGAAGGTAGCTTCCTCAGCCACATTACCGGAATCTGTTATGATCCCCCTGGCATGTGAAGTGAGATAGCCGAACTCCAGGTATCCGAGTGGCTTTATAAGATGAACGGCATGGAGGTCAAGGCCGTGATGATGCCCTAAAGCCACGACGGCCTCCTCAGCCTCGCTCCTTAAGGTTGCAATAATGGGGACATCGCCACTTGCCGCAAGCATTTTTGAAAGCATCTCGAAGAGATGATCCGTATCGGAGATGAGGGCCTTGCGGTTAAGCGTAAACACAATATATTCTCCGTCTCTGATACCAGACTCCCTGAGAAAAGAGGGACGGACCATCCGGTTACGGTTGTAGCGGATATTATCCATGAGAATATTTCCTACCATATAGACCTTCGAGAGTTCGGCCCCTTCCTTGCTGACGATGGAATTATTGCTCACGCCGGCCGTAAAGAGAATATCACTGAGTCCGTCAATGACCAGGCGGTTGACCTCCTTAGGCATGGAAATATCAAAACTCCTGGTTCCTGCGGCAATATGCGCCAGGATGAGCCCGCGCTTTTTCGTCACAATAGCCACAGCCATCGCACTGGCCAGATCATCTACGACAATGACGACATCAGCAGGATAAGTCTGGAGGTACTCCTCAAACTTTGACATGACTTTTCCGGTCAACTCATTCAGGTTATCTTCCACAACGCCTAAACAGGCGTCCGGCCCGGGAATCTGCAAATCTTCAAAAAGAGATTTCTCCAGTGTAGGATCATCCTTCGCGCCGGTATAAACCAACCGGTACTGTACCGATACCGACTCCGGACACCCCTTCTTGTTCAGCAGGGCCCGGATGATAGGAGCTTCCTTGATAAAATTAGGGCGCGCTCCCGCTACAATACAGATATTCATGCTACTTGTTTTTGATTAAATTCCACGTCTCTGCCAAAAGCTACTGAACTCTGAAAAGTTCACGTATGCCGCCGAGGCTGCCCATCAGGCTGGTTGCCTCATACGGCAGGAAGACAGTCTTGGCTTTGTCGCCACTGCCTACTTCTCCAAGCATGTCAATATACTTCCGTGCTAACAGATAATTGGCAGGATTCGTGCTCTTGCCCACGGCTTCAGTGATTTTCTGGATAGCCACCGCTTCGGCCTCCGCTGTGCGGATACGTGCCGTAGCGGCACCTTCGGCATTCAGTATCGCTTCCTGCTTGGCAGCTTCAGCCTTATTGATGATGGCCGCCTTGTCACCTTCCGACTGTAGGATCTGAGCCTGTTTCTCCCCTTCACTGGTCAGGATAGTGGCTCGCTTGTTACGCTCAGCCTGCATCTGTTTCTCCATCGCCTGGAGTACACTCTCCGGCGGGATGATGTCCTGCAGCTCCACACGGTTCACCTTGATTCCCCATTTGTTGGTAGCGTCATCCAGGACCCCCCGCAATTTGGTATTGATCACATCCCGGGAGGTCAAGGTCTGGTCCAGTTCCATCTCACCGATAATATTACGCAGCGTTGTCTGGGTCAATTTCTCGATAGCATTAGGAAGATTATTGATCTCATAGACAGCCTTGAACGGATCCACGATCTGGAAATAGAGCAGGGCATTGATCTGCATCTGGATATTATCTTTGGTAATAACGTTCTGACGGTCAAAGTCATAAACTTGTTCCCGAAGGTCAATCTTATGGGTGTAGGTATAACGCCTGTTGTTCATGGCATAAATCATCTTGGACCTGTCGATAAAGGGGATGATCAGGTTGATACCAGGCTTTAATGTGGCATAATATTTCCCCAGTCGCTCAATGATGCGGGTCTCACTCTGGGGAATAATGACAACGGCTGACTTGACAAAAATCAGAGCTAAAATAACAATAGCAATTAATACAACTGTTCCTACCATATTCGTAATGTTTTAGTGTTCAAAATTCATATTCAGCAATGCGGCCCAGATCATCATTTGTCTGCATTACATTTTCTCACTTTGACGATGATGGAATCCCGGGAGACAATCTTTGCCTTTTCTCCTCTCCTGAAGATTTCGCCACGTTCAGAGACCGCCTTCCACTGATCGCCGTCTACCTGGACATAACCGCTCTCCTGAGGAGTGATCGGCTCTATGACTGTCCCTACACGCCCTATCAGGGCATCAGCATTGCTCGAACGTTCATGATCCTTGCTATGAAAACGCCTTAGCAGCCGGGGACGGATAAGCCAGATACTGAGCATCGAAAAGACTGCCCATATCAGTACTTGGGCCCAAAAGGGAAGGCCACTTACAGAAGCTATAATTGCAAAGAGACCACCAATGGCAAAACATGTAACAAAGAAATCTCCGGAACTTAACTCGAGGATCAGACACACACAGGTGACAATAACCCAAAACAGCCATAAATTCTGTCCGATATATTCTATCATAGTCATCTATTTATCTAAAAAAGTGGTTAATCTGAGACAAAGATACAAATAAAAAATCAAATCAAACAAAAAATAAGAAAAGAACATTATTTTAATGAAATTAGACTGTTTTGTCAGTTACTGATGAGATCATGAAAAACAGCAACCAACAAATATCTGATAAAGTATTATCCATTCCTATCAGTATCTGGTCAGCAGTATATTGACAAATTTGCTGTATATAAATGATGAAAAAGTTGCCCGTATCAATTATTTTCATACCTTTGCATCTATTATGAATCAGCAGGTTACATGCCCTCCGAAAATATAGAATGGTAGAAATATCAACGGGTAAAGCCTGGATGATTACACTTTTATTAACCTATTTGTTTAATCATTAAAATTTCAGAAGTATGGCAGCAAAGAAGACCCCCGCGTTTATATCGTAGAAAAGAACGCCTTCCCCAATTCTGTAGTTGAAGTCCCTACTGCGATCCCGGCTTTCATCGGCATTACAGAAAAAGCCATAAACGGTGCCGACTCACTAAGTGGCCAACCGTGGAAAATCACATCTATGGCGGAATTCCAGCAGTACTTCGGTGGCGCGCCTGTTCCTAAGTTCACTCTATCTGTTACAGATGTACCTAACGACAATGCTTCCAAGCCCTTCTACAGCATTCCTTCTCTTGACAAAAGGAAAATTATAAAAGTCGACAAACCGAAAATACTTTATTCGCTCTACTACCAGATGATCCTGTTTTTTGCCAATGGCGGAAATACATGCTATATCGTATCCGTGGGAACGTATGAAAAAAATGAATCCATTAACAAGGGTAATGTCGCTCAAGCTCTTGCCTCTTTGGAAAAAGAACAGGAAATCACTATGGTTGTCGTCCCTGAAGCAGTTTTTTCCACTGACTACAAGGATATTCAGATACAGATGCTGGCCCACTGTGGGAAGATGAAGGACAGATTTGCCATCCTTGACGTTCAACCCAAACATGAAGGTGAACAGATAAACGAGCAAATAACGGCTTTTCGAACAAATATCGGCACTGACTTCCTCTCGTATGGAGCTGCATATTATCCATGGCTGAACGCCTCTGTGCTCTCTGATAAAGATATTGACGGGAAAATGATGGAATGGAGTGATCATTCAACTATAGAAGATTTCGTTCCTGAAGATACTCAAATTCCCGCCTACTTTAATAAAATACTAAATCAGATCAATGCCACCGAACTGACTTCCGATAAACTCACCGCCATGAAGAACGACCTTCACAATGCCCTATTGCAAAACTTCCCGGGTTACCAGAGTATCGTGGACAAAGTAAAGGATACACTGAACCTGCTGCCGCCTTCCGCTGCCATGGCAGGACTTTACACGATGGTAGACAACACACGCGGCGTATGGAAAGCTCCGGCAAATATCTTCATCAACTGCGTGAACAGTCCCACGGAAAATATCGATGATACCATGCAGGGAGATTTGAATATGCCCATGAACGGAAAAGCTGTAAATGCTATCCGTACATTCATTGGAGAAGGCATCAAAGTCTGGGGGGCGCGGACTCTGGACGGCAATTCCCAGGACTGGCGTTATATAAACGTACGCCGCACAATGATGTTCCTTAAAGAATCTATTGAAAACGCTGCAAAAGTTTATGTTTTTGAACCCAACACCGCCAACACGTGGATAAACGTAAAGTCAATGCTAGATAATTTTCTACGCAGTGTGTGGAAACGTGGCGGACTGGCAGGAGCAACCCCGGAGGATGCCTATGAAGTACATGTCGGACTTGGTGATACAATGATCAGCAACGACATACTCAACGGCATCATGCGCATTACCGTATTTATGGCCATGACCCGTCCGGCGGAGTTTAACGAAATCACCTTCGAGCTGCAGATGCAGAAGAGTTGAAATGATCAAAAGACAAACAAAGAATTCAGATGAGCCCATCCATCGGGAACATCGATAGCCTCAATTAGACGTTCTGCGACTCGTCCTGTAAGAAGATATTGGATAAGATTTATGAGTCGTCTTATATGACTGATAATATTTCAAAGCCTCCGGCATCTCAGCCTGCAGAGCCGCAATACGCTTCGCATCACTCGGGTGATCGCTCATGAAATCACTGATATTGGCATTGCCACTGGCAGCGGACATCCGCTTCCAGAAGGGAATGGCTGCTTCCGGATCATACCCCGCCATGGCAGCAAGTATCAGTCCGATATGATCTGCCTCTAACTCATCCTCACGACTGTACTTCAAATTCAGGAAACTGAAATATTGTCCGGCGACCTGGCCGGCGACAGTCCCCAGATCGCTGTTCCCGGTGACGGCTCCGATAATGTTGGCCCCGATATTCGTGCCCAATTGCTGATTCTGCTGCTTGGTCATCTGCTCGGCACTGTGCTTGGCCACAGCATGAGCAATCTCATGGCCCAGCACGATAGCCAGACTGGTCTCATCCCGTGTATAAGGCAGCAGTCCTTCATAAACCACAATCTTTCCCCCGGGCATACAGAAGGCATTGGCTTCCTTGTTCTGGACAAGATTGAACTCCCAATGAAAATTCTTCACGTCATTCTGATAGCCATGTGCGTTCAGATAAGCATCTACGGCATCCGCCAGCCGCCGCCCTACACGATCCACCATGGCCGTATTTGCAGCATTCGTCGATTTTACGGCTGTCGACATATATTTGGCATATTCCTGATTGGATAAGGCAAGCACCTGTTCATCGGAAACGCCGATTTTATGCTTCCGCCCTGTAATGGGAACGGTCTCAGAAGTTCCGCAGGCAACTAGTAGAAACGTCAGGAAGGCAAGGGCCAAGAATTTTAGTTTTTTCATTTTTATATTTATTCTTTCATGATTTACCGAAATGCAAAAATAAAATTTATTCCCGATAACTCCAAAGAATTTCTCTATTTTCTAATAAACAGGGAAAGATAAGGACACAAAAAAAGCGCAGCTCCCAACAGAGAACAGCGCTTCCTCATTAAAAAAATAGCTTCTTTATTTCTCTATACCACGATTGTTCAATGTGACATTGAGCAGTTGCAGATATTTATGATATTGGCTCTCTGAAAGAATAGAGTGCATATATCTCAAATCCTTGTTGATAGCCTTGTCAACCATAGTTTTACGGTCAGCCTTTGGAGCCTGTGCGGCATTCATCATTTCTGCAGAGAAATTGTGATGAACATCTTCTACAGCCTCTTCCTGGTCAAATTCCAGACCAAGAGCGTTAGACAGACTGTTCATATTAAAATTCATGTTGTAAGCTGCTGCTGTAGCAGTGGCTTCTTTTTCATCGTTTGCTGCGAATGTTGCTGTAGTCATGCTGAGCAGTGCAACAGCCATTAAAATCATCTTTTTCATCTTTTTACCTTTTTGTGAGCCTTCCTGAAAACGGCTCTTGTTAAACATTACCCTAAAACGATTATCCTTTATTGTCTCTCTTTAAAGACACGACAAAGATACGACTGTTTCCGTGCACAACCAACAATTCCCTATCTTTTTATTCATTTCAGACACCTTTCTTGACTTAAATCAAAGAATGAGCTTTCCTTTCGTTTTTTAATCACTTTGTCATATTCGTCTTCTGACAGATGACAAACTGTGCCATAATACTTCATTATTATTTATTGGTCTGGCTATAATTCAAAAAATATTTCGTACCTTTGCCTGCAATATAACTATCAAAATAAAGCAAATGAGCAAATCCAACAAGTACATCAACTTGTCCTACCAACTGTATGATACCACCGACGGTAAATCAGAGTTAATCGAACAGACCACAGACAAGCGGCCTTTCAATTTTATCAGTGGACTCGGCATCGCCCTCCAGGCTTTTGAAGACAATGTTACTCCATTAGAGGAAGGAGCCAACTTTGAATTTGAGATCCCGCATGATCAAGCTTATGGCAACTATGATGATTCTCTTGTCATTGACCTGGACAAATCGATCTTTGCCATAAATGGGAAATTTGACGAGGAACATATCAAGGAAGGGGCAGTAGTACCGCTTCAAAACGCTGACGGCAACCGCTTTTTCGGTCATGTCCTGAAGATCAGTGATACTCAGGTCAAAATGGATCTCAACCACCCGCTGGCGGGAAAGGATTTGAAATTCATGGGCCATATACTAGAAACCCGCAAGGCTACTGAACAGGAACTTGCTGACTATGAGAAGATGATCCATGGACAGCAGGACGGAGGTGGCTGCAGTTGCGGAGACTGCGAAAACGGCGGAAGCTGCAACGGCAGTTGCGGTGATGACCAGCAGTGCTGCGGAAACTGCCACTAAACGGGCAGTATCTGCCTTGGCATGGTCCAGGTAACAGAATGCACATTAAACCATCAAGATAAATCTTATGAGAAATACCTTTGGAAATCTATTCCGGCTGACGAGTTTCGGTGAAAGTCACGGACCTGCTATCGGAGGTGTGATAGATGGCTACCCGGCAGGCATAGACATCGACATGGACTTTATCCAGCACGAACTCGACCGCCGTAAACCGGGACAGAGCCGTCTGACTACGGCCAGGAAGGAAGCTGACCATGTGGAATTCCTGAGCGGTATCTTTGAGGGAAAGTCGACGGGTGCTCCCATCGGCTTTGAGGTGCGTAATACCAACCAGCGTTCACAGGATTACAATAACATGCGTAATCTTTTCCGACCATCTCACGCGGACTACACCTATTATAAGAAATACGGCATCAGGGACTATCGTGGCGGCGGACGTTCCTCGGCCCGTATCACCATCGCCCGCTGCGTGGGAGGTGCTCTGGCCCAACTGGCTCTGAACACGCTGGGTATCAGCATCCACGCCTATACTTCGCAGGTCGGAGACATTGCCCTTGACAGGGATTATCATAAATATGACCTGTCTGCAATAGATGATAATATCGTACGCTGCCCGGATCAGCAAAAGGCAGAAGAAATGGCTGAACTCATTGCGAAGGTAAAATCGGATAATGATACGGTGGGGGGAATCATCACTTGTGTCATCCAGGGTTGCCCAGCAGGACTGGGCGAACCGGAATTCGGCAAACTCCATGCACAGTTGGGGGCTGCTATGCTCAGTATCAATGCGGTCAAAGGATTCGAATACGGAGAAGGATTCGCCGGCGTAACTGGCCACGGAAGCACTCAGAATGATCCCTTTATGAATAAGGAGGGCAAGATTACAACGCTCACCAATCATAGTGGGGGCATCCAGGGGGGCATCAGCAACGGACAGGACATTTATTTCCGGGTGGCCTTCAAACCTGTCGCAACAATCCTCATGCCACAGAACACCACTGATCTCCAGGGTAACCCTGCTGTCCTCACAGCACGCGGGCGGCATGATTCCTGCGTCCTCCCACGCGCCGTGCCTATCGTGGAAAGCATGGCTGCCATGGTTATCCTGGACAATTATTTACTGAACAAAACAGTAAAGTTATAAAAACGCTGATTATAGGAGCATCTAATCGATAGCTCCTATAATCTCATGAATATCTTTCACACCATGCTGGTCCAGCCAGTCATTGATTCCATTTTTGATCTTCAGGGTCACAGTAGGATCGAGAAAATTGGCTGTACCTACCTGTATGGCAGTGGCACCACACATCATAAATTCTATCGCATCCCGGGCATTACTGATTCCACCCAGGCCGACCACCGGAATCCTGACCGCATGGGCTGTGTCATAGACCATTCTCAAAGCCACCGGTTTGACAGCCGGGCCACTCAGTCCTCCTGTGCGGATACTCAGGACAGGCTCTCTTCTTTCAATGTCTACAGCCATTCCCAGCAGCGTATTGATCAGGGATACTGCATCAGCGCCCTCGGCTTCACAGGCACGGGCAATGTCGGCAATATCCGTTACGTTAGGAGAGAGTTTTACGATCAGTGTCTTGTGATAACGCTCCCTGACAGCCTTCACCACACTTGCAGCTCCCTCACAGGTCACGCCGAAGGCCATACCTCCTCCTTTGATGTTCGGACAACTGATATTAAGTTCGATGGCAGGGATACGGTCGAGAGCATCTATCCTGGCGGCACAGGCTGCATAGTTCTCAGGAGAGTTACCGCTCACGTTGACAATCATATTAGTATCTATATCCTTGATCTGGGGATAGATGTGCCTGCAGAAATAATCAGCACCTTTATTCTGAAGTCCTACACAGTTGAGCATTCCCTCAGGGGTCTCCGCCATACGGGGATAATCATTCCCCTCACGGGGCTCAAGGGTAGTACCCTTGACAATGATGGCGCCCAACTCACGGAGGGGCATAAAATCAGCATATTCAAGGCCATATCCGAAAGTTCCGGACGCTGTCATCACCGGATTTCTCAGTTCCAGCCGGTCAATCTTTACATTTAATGCAGCCATAGTAATTTCCTTGTATTGAACACGGGGCCTTCCTGGCATACCCGCACATTGCCGTCAATAGTCTTCTCTGCACAGCAGAGACAAGCACCGATCCCACAAGCCATACTGTTCTCCAGACTGGCTTCACATTCAATGCCGGCCTGATCAGCATAACGGGCCACACTCACCATCATTGGCTTTGGCCCGCAGGTGGCTATCCGGTCGAAATGCTCTTCCCCGAGGACTGAATGCTGGGTGACAAAACCTTTCTCGCCCGCTGATCCGTCCTCAGTGGTGACACAAACTCGTCCATACTCCTTGAACAGGTCTGTTTCCAACAGACCGTCCTTGCTCTTCGCACCCAGAAGAAATATGGGATCGCTTCCTGCCTTCCGGATTTCCGAACCTAAAAGAAGCAATGGGGCCACTCCTACACCGCCGCCGACAAGCAGGATTTTTTCTCCATGTGACTTCGGGAGGGTAAAACCATGCCCCAGCGGGAGTATGCAATTAAGCCGGTCTCCGGCCTGAAGTCTCGTCAAGCGACGAGTACCCTCACCAACTGCAGCAACCAACAGCCAGAGTTCATTTTTCTGACGATCGATATAATTAACGGAAATAGGACGACGCAAAAACGTAGAAGGGGAATCATCTACGCGTACCTCGACAAACTGCCCCGGATCCATCTCTGGGAAAGGCTCAGGTGCGGTCAACTTGATGAGTGCATGTATGTCACTGAGCATTTCCGTAGAAAGGACCTCGAGGTCCAACAGGTATTTTTTCATCTTTATGTATCTCAGGTTCGTGCAAAGGTACAAAAAAGAGGCGTAACAAGGGTAAGGTTTGGAAAAAATAACGCTTACACCTATTATATTATGGTATTTATCCGGGCACACAAAAGCTCAGACACCAGCTCACCAGACCTGTCCGTCATTCGCCAACAGAAAAAGAAAGAATAACCCTACCCAAAAACTCTTTCCAGAAAAGGCACCGGAAAACAGATATTCCGTAACTATTTCTGAGGAACAAAAGCCTCCCATGACATATCATCATAAAAGACGCGGATCTCTCTGATTTTACGTTGTGGTTTGTCAATATATTTTACGCCACTAACGAGCCGGCTATGAGGCCTGTTATCCGCCTTGAATTCTTCGGAAATTTTAGAAGGATCAGCAAATGAAGACTGAGGATTTTCTCCAAAATCCAGACTCGGTTCCTGCACATCAGAAACAGAAGTGCCCTCCTCTTCAGCCGGGTCATTTTCCTGATCCGTATTTAACTGCATCGGTCCTTCTCCAAACATCAGCCAGTCAAGGTTAATATCCGGAAACCGGTGCTTGATCGCCTCCACATGCTTTAAGGTCGGATTGGTCCGACCGGTAAAAATACTACTCAGAGAGGCTGACGAAATTCCCAAGGTCTGGGCAAAGACCTGCTGGGTCATGTGCTGACTCTCCATTAATTGCCGGATTCTGTCTTTCATTTCTGCCATAATCAATAGCGTAATACCTTCAAAAAGGATTTTCCTTTGATTTTACAAAGGTAAAACAAAAAAACGAACCGAGCAACAAATGTAGAATCAAATTTTCCTTTTCATTTTTACATTTACAGTTTAATATCTACGAACATAAAGAGTACAAATGTAAAGGTTCACGTTTACATTTACAAATCAACAGTAGTTGGTCCAGACTGGCTACAAAGGGTTTATAAAAAGGATTATCGCAATTAACTGACTGTTATAGGGGTTTATTCGCAAACACAAATGTAAAATAACCGTCTGATGCAAATAATGGACACTTTTAAAACTTATTTTGGTTTTACATCTTGATAATATTAACATAAATCACTGAATACCAATGTTATATATTGTGTATTGCCTTTACGTATAAATATTTATATACATTCATAAAACCATATATATCGGTTTTGATTTACATATCAATAAAACGATACTACGTTTACAATCATTGAATATAACCGTGAAGATGTAAATATCGCTTTTGCTATTGTAAATTTACAAGGCTAAAGTACACAAATATAAACATTAATAAATGCAAAAACAAAATCTATGACCACTCTTGAAGCCCCGTTTCTCTATAAATCGCACCATTCAGGCAGATGCTTGAATCGTTCTCAAGCAGACGATTCTCAGAGCCCTTTTTTCGACATAACTTACTGAAAACAGGGCACTTCAGCAGGAAAAAAGCATCATCTTCAAGTTGTCAACCAGCGAAAAAAGGGCCCGATTTCCCTCATTTGTGAACTGAAGAAGCCCGATTTTCACTGAAAACGTTGAAAATCGGGCTTCAAATACCTTTGATTACCTATTAAATAATTGTTAAATCAGTGCAGGATGAAGAAGATCAACTCCCTCATCAGTTCTCCCCCACTGGTATTCGGATTCCCGATACCCTTGCTTTTTGCATCAACCTCCCTGATTTTTTCCAAGATCTGAATGACCTTTCCGGGGCCATAGTTTCTTAGTCCGGTCATATAATCCCATGCGGCCCATCCCCCTCTGAGCCCAAGTTTTGCGGCCACCGCATTCTGGTTATTCCGGTCAGGCATATACTCCACAATCAATAGATTCTGGAAGTAAGAAAAGAGTTGGGGCAGCAGGCGGAAAACAGGATAGGATTTAGGATTTTTGTTAAAAAATATGACAATCTCATTAACCTTGAAAATATCCTTCTGGGCAAGTGCTTTCCGGAGTTCAAAAACATTAAAGTCCTTGCTCACCCCCACTTCCTTTTCGACAAGGTCTGCGGTGATCCTCCTCTGGTCTTTCGACAGAGAAATCAGGATCTTGTCCAGTTCGGAAGTCAACCTGTTCAGATCAGAGCCGACATGGTCGGCAATCATCTGAGCAGCCTTTGGTTCGATCGTTGCCTCCCTTGCTTTCAGATAGGTATCTATAAAGCCCGGTAAATCCCGGTCGTATAATTTCTTTCCTTCGAAAATGACAGCACCCGCCTTGCGGGCAAGAGAATAAACCTTCTTCCTCAGATCCAGTTTGCCGTTTTTGTGGCAGAACACCAGGATCGTCGATTTCTGCGGTTTTTCAAAATAGCCCTCCAAGGGATCCAGGTTCTTCAGGGCCTGTGACTCCTTCACGATGATGACCTGATGTTCAGACATCATCGGATAGCGGAGAGCCATGTCGACAACCTGAGCAGCCGTGACATCCGGCCCATAGACGATCGTCTGGTTAAAATCACGCTCTTCCGGCTGCAGGACATTCTGGGCCAGATAATCCGAAATCTTATCGATATAATAAGATTCCAGTCCACCCAAAATGTATATTGGCGCAAATTTCCGGGCCCTCAGATCCCGCATCACTGTTCCGTATGTTACCGTAGAATTCTTATCTGCCATAGTTTTTCCATAAGACCTTCTGAGAAATAGTTGCATCCGTTTTCCCCGGATTCTTTTTTTTATTATCTTTGCAAAAGGCTCATGCAAAGGTAATGCAAATCGGATGAAACTCAAAAAGAAATCCCGCTTTTGTTAATTCAGATGAATGATGGCAAATCTGACCCATCGTACTTTCATCTGTATTCACCGCCTTCATTCATAACAGGAAAAAAGAAATGACACCATTAAATTTACCTGATTTCCAGGTCAAACTCTCGGGTACGCAGGAGAGACCGGCCATTTTTGACCTCCTCCGCCGGAAATATGTAGCACTGACTCCTGAGGAATGGGTCCGCCAGCATTTTATCCATTTTCTGATTGAACATCGCGGCTATCCGGCTACACTGATGCAGAACGAGATTCAACTGAAGGTTGGCGATAAAGTCCTGCGTGCAGACAGCATACTCTACGGAAACGATCTCCACCCCCGGATGATCATCGAATACAAGGCACCGAATATTCCGGTGACTCAGAAAGTCTTTGACCAGATTTCAGTCTATAATCTTCTTCTTCATGTTGATTACCTGATTGTTTCCAACGGTATCCGTCACTACATCTGCAAGATGGACTATCCTCGTCAGGGTTACTCTTTTTTAAAGGATATTCCCTCCTATGAGCAACTATGACAGACGGCATGACATGGTCAGTATGTCTTTGACCTACAACCTCTTCAAGGTTTCTTCCAGCCGGTCCTACTCAACAAAAAGGACCGGGTCTGATCTGATCCGCCAGAAAGTCCTGATCGTCAGGAAAAATACATGAATAAAAGAAAAGTTGTTCCTACCCGAAAATGTCCTTTGACTGCCATCCGGATGTATGAAATCTATACAAATATCTAATTTTGAATAATATCGTAATTAGTAGTCTTTTCTCCTTTGTTTTTCCTATCTTTGTCTATACAAATAAGCGTTTAAAGTAAGGTAACCAACTGGCGCTTCTATTCATTAACTTTAAAACTAAACCATTATGACTGAAAATCAAAACCTGACCAAAGAAAAGATGAATCATGTTCTAGTGAGTGATTATGCCTGGCTTCTTGAAAAAGGAAAAGAGGGCGGACTGTTGTGGAACGGCTCCATGGCAGATTTATGTGTCTGGACACACCAACTCTTCCTGCAGTTTGCCATCACTGACAAACACGGGAACGCGCGGCAATACAAAAGTCTGATGCGGGAAATTTGCGCCCTCACCCACAGAGATATGCCACACAACCCCAATTCATACTTAAGCCATTCCCAAAAAGAAGACTATGCCTGGAACAAGACCTTTACGACACGTTACAAAGAGATCTTCCTGAGTGGCGATGAACACCCCATCAGCCACTTCCTCTCCAGAAAGAAGGATGAATAATGCTCTCCGGTACCGCCCCGTATAACTGGCGGTACCGATGACCGGTGAATCCGAATCCCTCAGAGACGAAACCCTACATCTCTTATTGCTTATTGAATAAAATTATTTCGTGACCGTATAACTCTTCCCTTCACTGCCAATAGAAGTCAGAGTTAATT
>DHOX01000073.1:0-7940 GCA_002409785.1 Prevotella sp. UBA5379
AAATAGTGTAAAGTGTTATAAATCAAACACTTTACACTATTTTAGTAATGGATAGTAATCGATATTAATGGGCAATTATTTTCCGATGCAAAAATGTTTGAAGATATTATTTAAGACCTCGTTGGGAGTGATCTGACCTCCGGTTATCTCACCAAGTTGATTCAGACAAATTCGAAGATCTTCAGAAAGAAGATCACCACTCAGATTATCCTTCAATCCCTGCAGAACCCGTTCAATACTTTCTTTACCTGCCATTAATGCATCATAATGGCGTGCATTGGTCACAATGACGGAATTCTCATTAATTTCCGGAATATCAGCAACAATATACAGCTTTTGCTCCAGTTCTGGAATATGAGTACCTTGTTTGGCACTCAAAGAGATCACCGGAATCTTAGAAGGAACATTTATAGGACTACTATCTTTATCAATCTTATTACGTACAATAATTAACGACTTATCAGAGGTACGTTTCTGAATATCCTCAATCTCCTGATCAGAAGGTTGCTGGTCAACCATCCATAAAATAATGGCAGCCTCACTAATTTTCTGATACGTCCGTTCAATTCCTAATTTTTCTATTTTGTCATCCGTTTTGCGAAGTCCTGCCGTATCAATAAAACGAAAGGAAATGCCATGGATTTCAGTTGTATCCTCAATAATATCGCGAGTTGTCCCATCAATATCACTCACAATGGCCTTATCCTCATGAAGGAGTTGATTGAGCAGAGTGCTCTTTCCGACATTTGTCTTACCAATGATCGCTACCGGTATGCCCTGCTTGAGTGCATTACCTGTTTTAAAAGAGC
Organism: Prevotella sp. UBA5379; assembly: GCA_002409785.1. Taxonomy (GTDB): domain Bacteria; phylum Bacteroidota; class Bacteroidia; order Bacteroidales; family Bacteroidaceae; genus Prevotella. The sequence continues at coordinate 810 of DHOX01000073.1, forward strand.
GGGCCAGATAAATAATCTTATCATCGATTTTCTGGGCAAGGGTTTTCAACTGGCCTCGATCAGCAAATTCCAAATCTTCATGATCACTAAAGTCCAGTTCCAACTCTACGAGGGAAGTCATCTTTAGCAATTGTTCACGTAATCTTCCTAATTCACTGCTAAAATGACCTTTAAGTTGACTTATTGCTAATTGATGAGAAGCCCGGTTACTAGCAGCAACCAGATCAGCTACAGCCTCTGCCTGACTGAGATCCATCTTCCCGTTCAAGTAAGCTCTCCGAGTATATTCACCAGGACCAGCCTGCCGACAGCCACAATCGATCAAGCGCCTAAGGACCTGACCGAGAACATAACGGCTGCCATGACAGGAAATTTCTGTAGAATCTTCACCAGTATAACTATGTGGAGAACGAAAGACACTTACCAACACATCATCAATGACCTGATGGTCCGCATCTATAATTTCACCATAATGAACTGTATTAGCTTTTGCTTCAGTTAAGGAATGAGTTCCGGCAGGATGAAATATCCGATCAGTTATAGAAATAGCATTTTTACCACTGACTCGTATGATTCCTATTGCTCCTCCTGCTGGAGTAGCCAGGGCACAAATAGTAGCATTATCCATTTAAATTCTGTCCAATACCAGTTTTATTAATCCATCAATGGAATTCTGATACCCTGCATTTGCTTTATGTGCCAAACGATTAGCAATCACCATACAACAGGTAAGAGCTTTATGCCCCATTAGTTGGGACAATCCTTCAACTGCAGAACTCTCCATCTCAAAATTAGTTATTTTAAGTCCTTGATATTCAAATCTTTCAATCTTTTCATTCAAGTCCGGATCAGCCAGTGGCAGACGAAGTTCACGACCTTGAGGGCCAAAAAAGCCACCACAGGCAATCGTTGTCCCTCTCACCATATCTTTCTGTGCAATCCGGTCAAGAAGTTCGGTATCACTTGTAGCAACATACGGATTACCGATCTTGTCATTCCATTTGACCTGTCGCTTGAATTCACGTTCGAAATCAAGATCACTCATTTGATCTCTGCCCGCATAAAAATTAAGCAATCCGTCAAAGCCTATACTCTTCACGCTTGCTATAAAAGTTCCGGTAGGAGTATTAGGCTGCAATCCGCCACAGGTACCAACACGGACAATAGTCAGGGAACGCAAATGATCCTTTACCGTACGAGTCCCGAAATCAATATTAGCCAGAGCATCAAGTTCGTTTAAGACAATATCAATATTATCGCATCCGATACCCGTACTCGTCACCGTAATCCGCTTATCATTATATTCTCCTGTAACAGAATGGAATTCCCTGTTCTGCACTTCACTCTCAATAGATTGAAAATGAGAAGACACGAGTTTGACTCGTCCCGGATCACCCACCAGAATAATTTTATCGGCCAGTTGCTCCGGTTTAAGATGTAAATGGAAGATACTTCCATCAGAATTGATAATCAATTCTGATTCTGCAAAATATTGTGTCATACTTTTTCGATTTATATCATTTTAAACATTATAGTTCAAAACTGTATATTATTAGTGAATTACAAAAATACAAAAAGAAAGAGAAAACAACAAGGATTTTAAGTTTTATTGTGGAATGCTCTTTTATCAATCCTGGAGAAGGCTGAAACTAAAAATGAGGACTCAATTATACATGAATATTATTGAGTCCCCATAACCGATAAATTTATTAAGCGATTAATTTTTATCCTGAAGTTTTTGGTCCATGCTTGCCGCCGCACGTCTACCGTCACCCATAGCCAGGATAACCGTAGCACCACCCCGCACAATATCCCCTCCAGCATAAATATCAGGCCGGCTGGACTGCATCTGATCATTGACGACAATAGTATTTTTCCTTCCGAGTTGAAGCCCCTTTATGGATTTTGGAACAAGGGGATTAGGAGATACCCCAATCGCAACGATAACCTGGTCACATTCTACCGTAACGGTTTTGCCTGTTACAACCGGTCTCCGGCGGCCACTCTCATCGGGTTCACCAAGAGTCATAATATCCAGGACAGCTGCTCTCACCCGGTCCTGATCATCAGACAGATATTCTTTTGGATTATGCAAGGTCAGGAAATGAATCCCCTCTTCCTTTGCATGTTTAACCTCTTCAAGACGTGCCGGCATTTCAGCCTCACTCCGCCGGTAAACCAGCGTTACGTCTGCACCAAGACGCTTTGCAGTACGACAGGAATCCATAGCAGTATTTCCGCCTCCAACAACAATGACCTTTTTGCCAATATTAATCGGCGTATCTGTGAGAGGGTTAGCTGCATCCATCAGATTGACACGAGTCAGATATTCATTCGAACTCATGACATTAATAAGATTCTCTCCCGGAATATTCATAAAACTTGGTAATCCTGCACCTGACCCGACAAAAATTCCTTTGAATCCTTTCTCTTCGAGTTCTTCGATCTTAATCGTTTTACCGATAATACAATCGGTATGGAAATGTACTCCCATCTTGCGAAGGTTATCCACCTCCACATCAACAATGCGGTTAGGTAGGCGGAATTCAGGAATACCATATTTCAAAACTCCTCCAATTTCATGAAGAGCCTCGAAGACATATACTTCATAGCCTTTTTTGACCATATCACCAGCAAAACTCAGGCCGGCAGGACCAGAACCGACCACAGCCACCTTAATACCATTTCCGGGGGCAAGAGCAGGAAGGGAGAAGCTGCCACTTTCACGTTCATAATCAGCAGCGAAACGTTCCAGATTACCTATTGCCACAGCCTTTTGCCCCATTCTCAGATGAATACATTTACTTTCACATTGTTTTTCCTGTGGACAGACACGGCCGCAGACTGCCGGCAGGGCAGAAGTATTCTTCAATACCTTGGCTGCCGCAAGAAACTGACCACGCTCAATATTCTTAATAAAAGAAGGAATATTAATATTTACCGGACAGCCTTCTACGCAAGTGGGATTTGCGCAGTCCAGACACCGCTTGGCTTCAGTCAGCGCCATTTCTTTCGTAAGTCCCTGATCCACCTCTTCCAGTCGGGTGGTAGCCCGATAAGTCGGATCAAGTTCTGGCATGACAACACGTGGGATAGCATTCCGCTCTTTCGGTTTCATGGAAGCTCGTAAATCCTTTCTCCACTGAGCATTACGATCTACAAGCACGCTAATAGGATCCTCTGTTGGCTTTACATCCATTTTGATGACAGTAACTTTTTTACCATTCGGATTGACCTTTACAGAATCCAGATGTTTCTGATAATTTTCCATCTTTTCATGCTCAGCATTTTTAAAGGTTCCCATACGCTTGAACATTTCATCCCAATCGACCAGATCTCCATCAAATTCAGGACCATCTATACAGACAAATTTTGTCTTTCCTCCAATTGTTAATCGGCAGGCACCACACATTCCAGTACCGTCCACCATTATCGTATTCAGGGAAACTGAATTAGGTATACCATATTTCTTAGCTAACAGAGAAGTAAACTTCATCATCACAGGAGGACCGATGGCAATTACCCGGTCTACATGCTCACGTTTTAGAACCTGTTCAACGCCTATTGTAACGACACCCTTTTGACCGTATGATCCGTCATCCGTCATAATGATCACTTCATCAGAATATTTCTTAACATCATCCACCATGATGACCAGATTTTTTGTACGGCCAGCTAAAACAGAAATAACCTTGTTTCCGGCTTTTTTCAGAGCCGTGAGGATAGGGAGAATAGCGGCAATACCGATGCCACCACCAGCACAGATGACTGTACCATAATTCTCTATTTCAGACGGATTTCCTAACGGGCCAACAATGTCATGGACACTGTCACCTGGAGTCAGTCGGCATAACTTAGTGGAGGACAAGCCGACTTCCTGAATGACAAGGGTCAACGTGCCCTTTTCCGGATCCGCCTTAGCGATGGTATAGGGCACACGCTCACTGACATTGTCCACTCTAACAATGATAAAATTACCCGGTTTACAGCTCCTGGCTATCAATGGAGCTTCCACTTCCATACAAAAAACTTTATCGGAAAATTGTTCTTTCTTGATGATCTTATACATACAATTGGATTTTATTTTCTATGGATACAAAACAGATTGCTAAGTTTCTATCTTTCTTTCATCAATGCAGGTCTATCTCACAAATCAGGACTAATAAGATAATTATTACGCTCGAAAGATTATATCAGGTTTTCACACCAGCATAATGAAAAACTCTTCTCACACACCTCTATGAATACAGGAGAGTCATTTGTGCTTCTTTAGTATAATCAGAAAAGAGGAGATGCAATCTCCTCTTTTGTCTGATCATCAGTCATCAAAATTTTTATCATCAAGCATCTTGAAACCACAATAGGGGACAAGTGCTTTCGGAACACGAACCCCATCCGGTGTCTGATTGTTTTCAAGAATAGCAGCTACAATGCGTGGTAAGGCTAAGGCAGAACCATTCAATGTATGACAGAGTTCGATTTTCTTGTCATCAGTACGACGGTAACGGCATCTTAACCGGTTAGCCTGATAAGTTTCAAAATTAGACACCGAAGAAACTTCAAGCCATCGCTTCTGGGCAGCACTCCACACCTCGAAGTCATAACAGATAGAAGACGTAAAACTCATGTCTCCACCACAGAGGCGCAGGATATGATAAGGTAATTCCAACTTCTTACAAAGTCCCTCCACGTGATTCAGCATTTCTTTCAAAGAAGTATAGCTATGTTCCGGAGTATCAATACGGACCAGTTCAACCTTATCAAACTGATGTAAACGATTCAAGCCACGGACATCTTTTCCATAGGATCCGGCTTCACGACGGAAACAGGCAGAATAAGCACACAGTTTCATCGGTAACTTTTTCTCCTCCAGGATAACATCCCTGAAAATATTTGTGACCGGAACTTCTGCTGTAGGAATAAGGTAGAGGTCATCCAGATTGCAATGATACATCTGGTTCTCCTTATCCGGCAACTGACCTGTGCCATAACCGGAATCTTCATTCACGGCATAAGGAGGTTGTATTTCCAGATAGCCATCTTTGCGGGCCTCATCCAGAAAGAATGCCTCAAGAGCACGCTGAAAACGGGCCATTTTTCCAATATAGACTGGAAATCCCGCACCGGAAATTTTCACGCCCAAATCAAAGTCCACCAGATTAAATTTCTTGCAAATATCCCAGTGACAAAGTGCGTCAGCGGGTAAATCCGGCATTGTGCCACCATTTTTCACAACTACATTATCGTGAAAATCTTTTCCTTCCGGCACATCATCATTTGGAATATTAGGGATAGAAAGCAACAGATCCGTCATGTCTTTCTGAGACTTTTCCATTACTTCCTGAAGGGCTTTGGAATCGGCTTTAAGATCAGCCACCTCTGTCTTGATCTTTTCCACTTCGTCCTTTTTTCCGGATTTCATCAATCCGCCAATCTGCTTTGAGAGTTGATTCTGACGCTGCTTGTTAGCATCAACTTTCTGTTGAGCCTCACGGCGTATTTTATCAAATTCAAGTACCTTCTCAATAGATTCACGCGCGCCTTCAAAGTGCTTTTTCTCGAGTCCTTTGATCACATGTTCAGTCTCTTCACTGATCTGTTTAAGTGTAAGCATAAGATATATCTATATATTATATTTTATAAATTAAATTCCTTTTAGAAAAAGGCTCTTACAAAGAGCAAAAATACGAAATAAATTTGAGATGTGAAAATCTTTCTTCAAAATTGTAACTAAGAATCAAGCATAATACGGAAAAGATTCGATCAAGAAAAATATGAAAACAATCAGGCGGAGTAGGGTGGCGACTCAGATCGCCTCATCAAGGAATGAATTTCCTAAAATGAAAAAGCCTACTCTCGCATAAGAGCAGGCTTTATTGTTTGTTTGGAATAAGTTTTGTTTTTATTTAGGCCTCTGTCTGAGTTTTCTTAGCATAATCCTCAGGCGTCAGTACCGAAACGGTACTCTTGTTCTTTCTGCCCTTGTGGAAGCTTACGACTCCATCACTAAGTGCATAGAGAGTATCATCTTTACCTTGTGCGACATTGGTACCGGCGAAATGCTTGTTACCGCGTTGACGGACGATGATATTACCCGCAGCGATCTTCTGACCACCCCAGATTTTAATGCCTAATCTCTTCGAAGCCGACTCACGGCCGTTCTTAGAACTACCTACACCTTTCTTGTGTGCCATAATGAATTCCTCCGATTTTAAGCAATTACTTGTTTTACCTTAAGTTCTGTGAAATGGGTACGATGACCGATGTGCTTACGCTCGTCTTTACGGCGATGCATCTTGAAGACCAGGACCTTGTCTCCCTTAACAACGGGATTAACCACCTCAACTACCACTTTTGCACCCTCTACTGTGGGCGCACCGACAGTTACTGCTCCATCTTTATCGACGAGAAGTACCTTGTCAAATTCAACAGTCTTACCTGTTTCGGCATCTTTAATATGATGCACGAAGAGATTTTTGCCCTCTTCAGCCTTGAACTGTTGACCGTTAATTTCTACAATTACGTACATTAATTTTTAATAAAACGGTTTTCTACCGCCAGGCGTCTGCCTGTTCTGACAGAACTTCTCCAAGCCTCTACGGCAAATCGGCAACAAAATTACAAAAAAGATTTCAGACAAATGTTTTACAGATTGAAATTATCTTCTGTTTAACGATTATTAACTGTCAGATTCCTTCTCTTCGATTAAAATACTCAGCAGAAGCAACTTTCCCTAATCACCGTTCTTTATCTTTGTGTTCGCGCACAAAGATGTTGATGTAAGTCAAGAAAATTAAGTCAAAGTAGTCTTATCACAAACTACAAGAGCGTCATTCATAAAAATGTTCTATATTTGCAACAGGCATATTTTAGTTATTGATTGTTTAGATTGGTTATTTGGTTTTATGTTTTGAATTGCAAAGGTTAAGGTTGCAAATAAATTAGGTATTAGGGATAAAAGATTGTTGAAGGATGATCCGGATGGATGCGTGATACCATCCATCCGGCAATAATAAGCGCAGTTACAGAGTGATTCTGAAACTGCGCTTACTATTTTATTATCAATGTCAGTTTGATATCTATCAATTCTAATGATTGATCTTTTCAAAAGCAACAAGGATGATAGTATCA
>DHOX01000073.1:8107-17815 GCA_002409785.1 Prevotella sp. UBA5379
TATCATCCTTGATAATGAGATCAAAGATAATTTCATCAACTATTGCTTTAGGACAAATAAAATATAATATGTATTATGATAAATAGATATTGCGAGACACCTACTCAATAGACAGTAGTTCACAAAAAACGGGATCTTATTCTCTCGGTCTGTCATTTTCATAAAAGCATGAATGTTATGTTTATCATTCCATAAAAGCATAATCTCTATTAGGCTTTTATGAATGGAGATTTCTTTGTATATTTGCAGGACAAATACAAAGAATATGAATAAGACCCAATTAACTGCAGCCTTAGCTGCGAAAGTCAACGTCTCAAAATTAGATGCAGCCAGATATGTAAATGCTGTTTTAGGTATCATCGCAGACAATGCTTGTGAAGGAGACGAAGAAGTAAGTATTCCCGATTTCGGGCGTTTTTATGAAAAGCATGTCTCAGAACGTCAAGGCATTAATCCTGCTACAGGAGAAAAAATCGTAATTGAAGCACATGATAAAGTTGTCTTCAAACCTTCCGATAATCTGTGTATTTTCTCACGTAAACATTCTTGATCAACTTTCCTTATAACGTCAGGACTTTATTATCTTTCTTACGAATGCCACATTAAAATGATTTCTTCAAAAGAACGCGATAAGCAGACAGTAAAATTGATGATTCAAATGTACTGCAAACATCGGTTAAAAACTTCTCAGATACCAGAAAAATACCGGCAACTTATCAACTATGCCAACACCCGTCTGGATCATTGTAGTTGGGGAAAGGACAAACCTGCCTGCAAGGACTGTCCTCACCACTGTTTCCTCCCTGAAAAGCAAAAGGAAATTAGAGAAGTCATGAAATGGAGCGGTCCCCGTATGCTCATCTGGAGTCCCCGGTCAGCGTTCAGGCATCTTCTCCAACTATATCACGACAGATTATCCTCACAGCACATTCATGCTCATAACACCCACAAGAAGTGAGCAGGTCAGTTACCCAAATTAAAAAACCGGGGCAACCCTCACGGCTGCCCCGGTTAAAAATATGATCTATTCTACTTGATATTGTTTTTATATAGACAATATCGTTTTATTCATTTCAATTTGCGATAACCATACACAGCCTGAGGTCCTAATTCCTCCTCAATGCGGATCAACTGGTTATATTTAGCCATACGGTCTGTACGACTCATACTACCCGTCTTGATCTGACCGGAATTAGTGGCAACAGCAATGTCGGCAATCGTTGTGTCTTCCGTTTCACCAGAACGATGTGATGTAACCGTATTATAATTATGACGGTGAGCCATTTCGATAGCTTCCAGCGTCTCGGTCAAGGTACCGATCTGATTTACTTTGATCAGAATTGCATTGGCAGCACCCGACTTGATACCCTTCTCCAGGAATTTTGTATTGGTAACAAACAAATCATCACCAACCAATTGCACTTTATGTCCCAGCGCTGTTGTCATCTTAGTCCAGCCTTCCCAGTCATTCTCATCCAATCCGTCCTCGACAGAATCAATAGGATATTTAGAAATCAACTGATCAATATACTGGATCTGTTCCTCATCAGAAAGTTTTTTACCCTTAGGATCCTTGGGCATACCATTGGAGAGTTGCTTATAATTATAATAATATTTGCCATTCTCCTTTAAGGAAAACTCACTGGCAGCACAATCAATAGCGATCGTAATATCTTTGCCTGGTTTATAACCTGCTGCCTGGATAGCATCAACGATACATTGCAAAGCATCCTCAATGCCATTTAATGCAGGAGCAAAGCCCCCTTCATCTCCTACTGCTGTAGAAAGACCCCGTTTCTTCAGTAATTTCTGTAAAGCGTGGAAAGTTTCAGATCCCATACGGATAGCCTCTTTCTCCGAAGGAGCACCGACAGGACGAATCATAAACTCCTGGAAAGCGATAGGTGCATCAGAGTGAGCACCACCATTGATAATATTCATCATTGGCACAGGCATAACATAAGTGTTACAGCCACCAATATAGCGATAAAGAGGAATATTCAAAGCTTTGGCAGCTGTATGAGCAGCAGCAAGGCTTACCCCCAGGATAGCATTTGCACCCAACTTACTCTTAGTAGGTGTACCATCCAAAGCCAGCATCTTCATATCCAGTGCGCGCTGGTTAAGAACATCATCCCCTTCTAATGCCGGAGCGATGGTTTTATTGACGTTATCCACGGCTTTCAATACGCCCTTGCCACCAAAACGCTTCTTGTCTCCATCTCGAAGCTCCAAGGCTTCATTCTCACCCGTTGAAGCACCGGAAGGTACACTGGCACGTCCCATTACACCATTTTCCAACGTGAGTTCTACCTCTACGGTAGGATTACCTCTTGAATCGAGGATTTCTCTTGCATGAATCTTTTGAATTTTCATAAATTTGACAATTTATTTAATGAAATGCATATATACACTTTCTTCCTCCTTTACCAAGTGTTTTTCAAAGATACGAAGATTTTTTTGAAATCAATCCGGGGGAAATAACTTTTATCTATAAAAGTAACATAATTTAACGGATCTTTATTCTGACTATTTTCACCCTCTGATATTCAAGTCCATGGAATACAAATTTATATCCAGCAAAATGCCTTCATCATGGGACGGCTGAATTAATTGATCGGACGGATAACCATATTAGAACATTCTGAGCCGTTGAATGACTGTACGGTTGCACGGGAATAACGGTATTTACCTTGAATGCAAATGGTCTCATGGGATTTCTGCCCGATAAAGGTAGCTTGGAACGAATAATGGTCCACGATCTGATGGTATATCCCCGTATGGATAAGATAGGACCTTGGAGGCATCGAGGTAGATGAAGTATACCTAACCGGTGAAGGAAAGATGGAATCCTGTTTATTTAGAGGCATCTCGAGTCCACTTGGAGAATCATAAAAGTTATTATCATAATAGGATGAAGGAAACTTAATGGTTCCCTGGAAGACCAAGTCTTTCAGATACTCCTGCCCTTTCATAATGGACACGGATAATGTATCCTTAAAATCAGATGAAACTTTTACCTCCTTAAGACTGGCTCCCGAATAATTATAGATGAATGTCGTGTCTATATGACATTCCACTGTATCCGTGCAATCACCCTTATCAGAATAAAAATCTATCTTTTCCAACTCATATAAGTCATTAGCAGCCACTGTATGATCCGGGACATTTACTTCATCGTTGCATGAGCACAACGAAATGAAAAAAAAGATAAGTAATGTACAGTTGATTTTTTTATTGTTCCTCATTTAAACTTAAAATTATGATTATTGAAGGTTACGCCATCTCGTCTATCTGTTGTTGTACTGATTCTATTCCAAAGAAGTTACGCTATTTCTGCAAAAATAAACAATTTATTTGATATAGGGAAGAATCTAACTGTTTTTTCTTCCTCTTCGCCAATGCTACTGTGATGTTTAATAACATCTTCCGGAATTCAATCAACCTTATTTATATGACTTAATCCATCCTGAGCAAAAGCTGTTCTGTAAAAGAAATAAGGAAGGTCTCCCGACCTCCCCTATTTCTTACAAAACATTATGAATATGATCAAGAGGAGAAGTCGCTTATTTCTTCCCCTCTCCTTGCTATGGAGAAGGGAGAAAATGGTACCACTGAAGAGCATCAGGCTTTCAGCACAGATCTATCATCAACAGATCCCCTCCATCTCAAAATCCTTACAGTTCCGGTTTGATCTGTTTGATCCAGGCATCGATACGTTCATCTGTCTTATCACTTTCATTGACCTCATCCAGTGCAAGGCCGACAAATTTACCGTCAATGACCGATTCTGAATCATCATAGGTATATCCCGTGGTAGGAACTGGGCCAATGAATCTTACGCCCTTATCTTTAAGCCCTTTATATAGCTCTGACATTCCTCCACAGAAGGTATCGCTATAACTTTCAGAATCACCACAGCCAAACAATGCAACTGTCTTTCCCTTTAAATCACATTCCTGAAGAGTCTTGAGGCCATCATACCAGTCATCCTGAAAGTCTCCGGCACCCCAGGTGGAAGTTCCAAGTATCAAATTAGTAGCTTCATTAACCTGTTTGGCATTCAATTGGGCCACGTTAATCACGTCATTACCAGACAGGCCGAGTTTTTCTCCGATTCTCGAAGCAATATCCTCACAGATCCCCGTAGAGGATCCATAAATCACATACGTCTTTTTCATCATTCTTTTCATTTAAAAGGTTTAGTACCAATTTTCCTAAAACTCATTCCATATAAATTATGTAATGCTGAATATCAATACTGCAAAGATAATATAAAAAAATGGAATCCACAATACCTAAAAATAATGGATTCCATTCATACTTGTTGATGGGGCAAGAAATTTCACTTTATGCTTTACTCCAGAAGATGCACCTGAAAGGATTCAGCATTATCGTCCATCTTTTCCCATCTCATGCCGTGCTACCAAAGTTGTCACAAAAAATAATCCTGTAAAACACATCACATAAGCCATTTTCTATTCTCCTTCTTAAACAGCAACTCCGCGGTTTACAGACCGTTCTTAAATCTTTCAGCCTTTGCAGGTTGTCTGACTCTTTATCCTTTCCTGCAATTTCCATGCCTGAAATTTGTCAGATGACAAATTGGCTCATTCAGGCAGTTAAAAGATCATCTGTCAGGAGATTAGAATATTATCTTAAATGAAAAGATTCACATTTGACTGCTCTGCACGTTCCATATAGGTTGCCACCCCGCCAATAGTTACTCCATCCAAGAGTTCTTCCTTATGAATACCCATCATCTCCATAGTCATCTGACAGGCGATAAACTCCACGCCATTATCCATGGCCTGCTGACGGAGTTGTTCTAAAGAACCAATATTCTTTTTTCTCATCAAATGGCGCATCACTTTTCCGCCCATTCCCATCATGTTCATCCTGGATAATTTCAGTTTTTTGCTGTTAGAAGGCATCATCCATGAAAACATTCTGCCAAAGAAATCTTTCTTGACTTCAGGTTTATGTTCTTTCTTGATCACGTTAAGTCCCCAAAAGGTAAAGAAAATAGACACCTTTTTTCCTGTAGCTGCAGCACCATTGGCCAGCACGAAAGTAGCTATGGCACGGTCAAGATCATCGCTGAAAAGGATGAAAGACTTATGATTACCTCTGCTGGAAGATGGAGTCTCCATTTGTGGCGCTCTTTTCTCGAAGACCACTTTATGATAGCCATTATCGTCAGATGAAGAGACCAATGTATTACCTGTGCTCATGCACCAGGCCCTGGCGTCTCTTGGAAAACCGGCATCGGTGGCCACTACTTCAATACGCTTTCCGATTGACAGACCATCCATGGCCTCCTTTAATTTCAAAATCGGTCCAGGGCATTGAAGTCCGCAAGCATCAACTTTCAGCGTCTGTATCTGGTCTTTCAGTTCCGGCTGCCCTTTGCCTTTCCCGGTTGCCGCTGAGGGTTCACTTTTGATCTTCTGAGTGGCGACACAATACACTTGATACCCACCGGACAAGTTTCTGACATTCTTATACCCTCTTCCGGTCAATATACGCAAGGCAAGGTAACCTCGCAGACCAACAGCACAGAACAAAACGACCGGTCGATCCACAGGAATTTCACTTATTCGTTCCCGGAGATCATCCAGGGGAATATTCACAGCACCTTTTATAGTTCCCAACTGATATTCATCTTGTGTTCTGACATCAATCAGGCAATTCTTCGATAGGTCCAAATCTCTGACATCACGCCAGTAAATTACAGGCATAGCCCCACAGATGATATTGGCAGCCGTATATCCGGCAATGGCAACCGGATCTTTTGCTGAAGAGTAAGGTGGAGCATAAGCCTGCTCTAATTTGATTAAATCATATACTGTTCCACTATGCTTGATGACCAATGCAAGTTGGTCAATACGTTTATCTACACCATCATGTCCTACACACTGTGCCCCATACAAGCGTCCGCTCTTCGGATCAAAAGTCAACTTAGTCACTACTTGGAACGCTCCAGGGTAATAACCGGCATGGGAAGAGCTTGAGGTAGTACTGCTCAGATAAGGGATTCCCTCTTGTTTGAGTCTTTTTGCAGGAAGTCCTGTGGAACCTACGGTCAAGTCAAAAACTTTTGCAATAGAAGTTCCTATGGCTCCTTCATAAGTTTCCTTGTTGCCGAAAACCATATTGTCAGCTACGATCCTGGCCTGACGGTTAGCAGGTCCGGCAAGGTAGTTGAGCCAAGGTTTCCCGGTCAGCGGATGCGTAAACTCAATAGCATCTCCTACAGCGTAGATTCCCTTGATGGAAGTTTCGAGATAGTCATCTACCTGAATGCCTCTTACCCCTATCTTAATACCAGTCTTCATGGCCAGTTGAGTAGCAGGACGGACCCCGATAGATAACAGGACCAGATCCGTATGAAGGCATTCTCCAGAAGAGAGGAACACCTTGATCTGATCCCCTTCCTTTTCAAAATGTTCTACCCCCCTGCCCAGATAAAGACCTACGCCATGTGCCATCAATTCCTGATGTACGAAGGATGCAATAGAAAAATCAACCGGAGCCATAACCTGATTTGACATCTCAACGATAGAGACCGCTGCTCCTGCAGACCGTAGATTCTCAGCCATTTCCAGACCTATAAAGCCACCACCTACCACAATAACCTGACGGACATCATGACTATCCATATAAGTTTTAATAGCATCTGTATCTTCCACATTACGCAACGTGAATATACCTTTCAGGTCAATACCCGGAAACGGCGGACGGACAGGTGTTGATCCTGGAGAAAGCAACAGTCGGTCATAGGATTCCTCATACTCAGACCCGTCCGTTCGCTTCACTGTCACCGTCTTTGCATCCGGATGAATGGCAGTCACCTCATTTCCTGTACGGACATCAATATTGAATCTCCTGGAAAAATTCTCCGGCGTCTGTACGAATAATTTGTTCCGGTCTGAAATCACTCCTCCTATATAATAGGGTAAGCCACAATTGGCATAAGAAATGTATCTCCCCTTTTCCAGGAGAACAATTTCGGCCGTCTCGTCAGCTCTTCTAATCCGGGCTGCAGCCGTGGCCCCACCTGCAACTCCACCAATAATCACATGTTTCATAAATCTATTCTATATACTCTGTTACTAATAATTTCCTCTGGAAATATTCACAAATATAATCACTTTCTGCCGATCAGACAAGTTTCTCAGAGAAACAATTTCGCCATTAAACAATATTTAACTCTTCTATCACGAATTTTCCATTCCTGCAAGACTTGTTCCTCCATCTTCAGATTTTCACCAAAATTCTTTTGTATGTTTGCCGGACGATAAGAATAATATTAAATCATCTGATTCTATTTATTGCAAAACATAATATGCATCAATTCATCTTTGGCAAGAGAACGATCATACATACGATTGCTGCGGTTATCCTGCTTTGTCCCCAAGCCACAGCCTTAGGGGCAGCAACATCTGTATACTACGGTACAGACAGTACGAGCAGAGACACCTCCAATACGCCCATCCGTTATATCCATCCTAATGTTAGTCGTTTCGTACAATCCCGTTGGTTTCAGTCAACCCATATTGGGATACCGCTCATTATCAGCGGATTGGTTGTCAAGCGACAGGATGATCAATTCAGAAGTCTTAGAAACGACTTTATGCCTCATTTCCATCGCACCGTGGACAACTATACCCAATATGCTCCTGCGGCTATACTGTTAGGGTTAAAGGCAGCAGGAGTTGAAAGTCGCAGTTCGTGGGGGCGGATGCTGATCAGTGATGCTTTCTCCGCTGCAATCATGGGAACAACGGTCAACATCCTGAAGACGACTACACATGTGATGCGTCCGGATGGGTCCGACCGGCATAGTTTTCCTTCCGGCCACACGGCCACAGCTTTCATGACGGCCACGATGTTAAGCAAGGAATATGGCTATCTCAGCCCATGGGTCAGTGTTGGAGCCTACAGTATAGCTACTGCCACAGGACTGATGAGAATGGCCAATAATAAGCACTGGTTGAGCGATGTGATCACAGGAGCCGGGATTGGAATACTTTCCTCAGAGTTCGGGTACTGGATTGCTGATGAGATCTGCAAGGGCAAAGGTCTCCAGAGGAAATCACAGCCTGACCTTTTTTCAGGTGATGAGTCTTCATCCTTTCTGGGATTATATATGGGATACAATCTCCCTCTCAGCAAATATGACCTGAATGAAAACTTGTCGTTCAAGACCTCCTCTGGAACGACAATAGGCCTTGAAGGAGCGGGATTCATTAACCCATATATCGGTTTTGGTGGAAAAGCGTCGATCTCCAATCTCCGTTTTATTGTCAACGGTAGTGAAGCTCCTGACGACACCTTCGATTTTTATTCTCTTTCCATAGGCCCTTATTTCTCCCTCCCCCTCTCTGAGCGATTATCATTAGGGACAAAATTATTATTGGACCATACTTGGTACACAAATACCCGAATCAGTTCCACCATCATCCCCAGGAACAATGGTTGGGGATTCGGTACCGGACTTTCTGTCAACCGTCAATTTGAAGATCATTTCGGAGCCAGCCTGTTCCTTGATTATGACCTCCGCTCGCCTCATGGTCTTTCCAGCAAGGAATATTTACACATCCTGACTTTAGGGGCACGGGCCTGCATCAGATTTTAAACTCGTTGCAGCACTGTTGGAACTATCCTGCTATCCTGTAATCATTCCTCTGCCGGTTTTGTCATCATGAATGCCATAGCCGAAGAGGGCGAAATCTCCCTTCATCGGATCATCAGGAAACACTTGTTTTAATGCTTTGGTCAAGAGAACAACGGTTGACCAGTTTGCGGTCTTATGATGGATCAGGCCAATATCTCGGGATACCTGCAAGACATGCGTGTCCAGAGGAATAAAAAGGGAACGCTTGTCAATCCTTTCTGACCACAATCCAAGATCCACCGGCGAATGGTCCCTGCACATCCATCTGAGAAACATGCAAAGTCTCTTGCATGTAGAACCATAATGAGGTACAATTCCGGAGATCCCCTGACGGTTGAAATAGTCGCTGATGCTCTTTAAAGCCACCAGTCCACTCTCTGAGGGGCAACCGTTTTTCACCCTTTGCCCTACGAAATCATACAAGCTCCCATATTCCTCATAGAGTCTCTTCAAGGCCCCCAGAAAAGAATACATTGTATGGTTCGTATACAGACGGTAATAACATAAGGAATTATCCGGAATGTCATCAGCATAGTCACCACTGCACAGCCAGTCGTAAGGTTGATAGTGAGAGGCAACCATTATATACCTGATCTTTGGCATGAATTGTTTCCGGGAACCATAACTGAGAGATGAAGCTATAAAAGCCATAACCTCCTGATTTCTTGATCCCGTGACCTGATGCATAAACCAGGAAGGATCTCCTTCCAGGAAATCTTCTGACTCATAGTAATTTGCATATCTGACTAATGCTTGCCTAAGTGATTTCTTCATTTATGTGGGATTCTATTATTCCGCTGCAAATTTAGTCAAAAAGCAGGAAAACCAGTAAGCATAAGCTTTGGAATTCTTAAAAAAACTAAAAAACACAAGACTGGTTTGGAATTTCCGCAAACAAGTCCTACCTTTGCACTCGCAAATCAGGGCGTTTAGCTCAGTTGGTTTAGAGCATCTGCCTTACAAGCAGAGGGTCGGCGGTTCGAATCCGTCAACGCCCACAATCAGGGTAGTTACCAGAGTGGCCAAAT
>DHOX01000073.1:17956-27588 GCA_002409785.1 Prevotella sp. UBA5379
GGCAGTTACCAGAGTGGCCAAATGGGGCTGACTGTAACTCAGCTGGCTTACGCCTTCGGTGGTTCGAATCCATCACTACCCACCCCGTGAAAATCTCCAATGATCGGATACTCTTCTTTCCTTTTTCCAAAGCGGCCTTTCTTTCAATATATAACAGATCATCTTCAAAGGACATGAAAGGCTTCCGTTTGAGTCATAAATCAAGCATTTTGAGGCAGATAAGACGATGATGACAACTACAGATTTTATTTTCCGGCTGGCAGTGGCAGCTTTACTGGGGGGCAGTATTGGTTTCGAACGAGAATGCAGGGCCAAAGATGCAGGAGTGCGAACACATTTCCTGGTTGCCTTAGGCAGCGCCTTGTTCATGATCCTCTCACAATATGGGTTTAATGACCTGGCAGGGCATTTTCCTCATCTTTCCTACGATCCTTCACGAATAGCTTCACAAGTTGTCACCGGTATAGGCTTTATCGGTGCAGGTACCATCATTTTTCAAAAACATGTGATCAAGGGCCTTACCACTGCCGCCGGCCTATGGGTAACCAGTGCCATCGGTCTTACCTGTGGTTCAGGTATGTATACATTGGCCATTGCTACAACGCTTCTTGTACTTATCTGCCTGGAAACTTTAAATTTTATAATCAACCGCTTTGGGTTCCGGAACCTGGCTGTAACCTTTGAAGCACCGGATAAGGCTAGTGCCGGAAGAATATTAAAAAAGATCGAGTCGGCAGGACTGCAATTGAGTTCTTGTCAGATTCATGAAAATCATACTGAAAAGGGGCCCCGCTATCTCGTTACGATGGAACTGAAGATCAAGAGAAGCACTTATCCGTCAAATGTTATCGCTATCTTACAGGAATTCAACGGCGTCAGTTTTGAAGATATAGAATAAAGACTGCCAACAGGAAACTTTCGTCCTGACCTTTTTATTATCCCCGGCATAAAAAATGGAGAGGGAACCTATATGTGCGGGTTCCCTCTCCTATTTATAAAATATCTGATCGTCTTATATCTCGAAGATCATAACCTCTCAGAGGAGATTCCCCTCCTTTGGAAAAACAACCGTCGGCTTGAATGCCCTGGCTTCTTCGAAATCCATAAAGGCAAAACTCATGATAATCACAGTATCATGGACTTGAACCTTCCTGGCGGCCGCACCGTTGAGGCATATACACCCACTCCCCCTCTCTCCTTTTATGATATAGGTCTCGAACCGTTCACCATTGTTATTATCAACGACCTGCACTTTTTCTCCTGCTATCATGTTCGCGGCATCCATGAGATCTTCATCGATGGTTATGCTTCCCATATAATTCAGGTTGGCTTCAGTCACTTTGACACAGTGTATCTTACTTTTTAAAACTTCAATTTCCATAGAGATGAAAGAATAGATGGAGTCCGATTATTTGTTTTCCTTATACGAAATATGATCAATGAGGCGGATCGGTTTGCTTCCGCAGTTGACGGCAATACATCCCGAAATATTGGGACAAGCATCCCAGGAGTCCACATCCTGCAAGGTATCACCGTTCACGATGGAAAAATACTCCACGGTCAGGCCTTCTACGGCATTAATATCTTCCACGACCTTGTCATGAGTCTCCTTGACCGTATGCTCTTTCCCAAAATCAATACTGGCTTTCAGAAGTTCATAAATCTTTGGAGCAATTTTGCGTTCGTCAGCTGTAAGTAAAGCATTCCTGCTGCTCATGGCCAGACCGTCTTTCTCCCTGACTACAGGGCAGACCACGATCTGGATTTTCATACCTATATATTTTACAAGGCGTTTGACAACCGCAATCTGCTGCCAATCCTTCTCGCCAAAATAAGCCCTGTCCGGACGGACGATATAGAAAAGACGACTGACCACCTGGCAAACCCCGTTAAAGTGCCCGGGGCGATGAGCCCCTTCCATCACGGTAGTAACCGGTGGAAATTCAAAATGGCGGGGATCAGGCGTTGGATAGATTTCCTCTACAGAAGGGGCAAAACAATAATCAGCCTTACAATCCTCCACCACTTTCTGGTCAGACTCCGGATTACGTGGATAACGCTCCAGGTCACCCTTATCATTAAACTGGGTAGGATTGAGAAATATACTTACTACTGTTACATCATTCTCTTTCACGCTGCGGCGAATAAGAGAGGCATGACCTTCGTGAAGTGCACCCATCGTCGGTACAAGACCGACCGTTTTACCTTCTTTACGAACTAAAAAAAGCTCATTTTGAAGGTCAACAATTTTTTTGAATATTTTCATAACCAAAAACTTTAATTCTATCAGACTGCAAAATAAAACTTTTTTTCTTAAATAAGAAAGAATTATCCTAAAAAATTGCGAATAATCTGTTTCTTTTCCTTGATTTCAATTGTTTTATAATGAATTCTCGACTTTTATTTGTATCTTTGCATTGTTAAAACTCAACTTATATGGCTAAGAAAATACTGTTCATTAACCAGGAGATTGCTCCTTATGTACCAGAAAGTGAAATGTCCATTATGGGAAGAGACTTGCCTCGGAAAATGCAGGAAAATGGCTTTGAAATTCGTACATTTATGCCCAAATGGGGTACAATCAATGAGCGCCGGGGACAGTTACATGAGGTTATCCGTTTGTCAGGAATGAATTTGATTATCAATGATACGGACCATCCTCTCATTATAAAAGTTGCATCTATACCGGTATCCAGAATACAAGTTTATTTTATAGACAATGATGATTATTTCAGCAAACGCCAGATGGAAGCAGACGAAACAGGCGTGGAATATCCCGATAATGGTGAAAGAGCTATCTTCTTTGCACGTGGGGTACTTGAAACCGTCAAAAAACTAAGATGGTCTCCTGATATTGTCATCTGCCAGGGATGGATAGGAGCTGTCGTTCCTTTCTATATCAAAAAGGCATATCATGATGAGCCTTCATTTGCAAACACGAGGGTCGTCAGTCTCCTCTTTGAAAATCAGTTGAAATCCAATTTAGGTGAGAATTTCAAGCGCTGTATTGAATATAAGGGAGCAAAGGCTGAGCTGCTGGATTCCTATAAAAAGAAATTCGATTTTCTTGAACTTGGCAAATTAGCAATCGACTACAGTGATGGTATTATAGAGGCAGGCAGCCATGTCAATCAGGATCTACTGAAAGAAGCTGCTGAAAAAGACAAACCCTTGCTTCAACATCCCAGTGAAGAAGAAGATACACAAGCTTACATCAACTTTTTGAATCAGATCAGTTCCGATAAATAAAATAAAAATGAAACTGAAAATCTTTATCCTGGCAGCCTTGACTGCCGTTACCTTTACAGCATGTACTAATACAACCGATTATATCGGGTCATCGTTGATTAACAATTCAGATGCACTCTTTGTAACCGATTCTAGTTTTCAAACTTACACCCAATCGGTTAAAGCCGGAAGGGTCCTGGCCCGGAACAGCAGTGGCTATGTCGGCAAAGTCAAAGACCCGGAAACAGGTGCATACGTTACGGGAGACTACATGGCTCAGTTCTATGCCCTCCCTAACCCGGGGTTTATACAGAAAGATTCTATCCGGACGATCGCTTCTGACGGCGGAGTAAAACCTTTACATACTTACCTGAACCTTTTCTTTGAGGACTATTACGGTGATTCTCTGGCACCGATGAAATTAAAGGTAGAGGAATTGAGCAAACCTGTCCCGGAAGGGGTCAACTATTATTCTGATTTTGATCCGGAGGCTGAAGGATATGTCAAAAAGGATGGCTTGACTTTAGAAAAAACTTATACCGTAGAAGACAGGACTCTCAGTGACTCTTCCAGGACTGCCAACGATGGCATGAAGGGAATTACCATCTCCCTGGACGGTAAGAAATATGTCCATGATGGAGTAACCTATCCGGATTTCGGAGCTTATATCATGCGTACTTATTACGCGCATCCCGAATATTTCAAGACCTCTAAAACCTTCCTGAATAATGTCTTCCCCGGATTCTATATCAAATATGAGAATGGTTTGGGGGCTATGGCAAAGGTAGAAATCAGCCAGGTTTATATGGAACAGCTGACAGACACGATCGTCTCTGTGTCTCATACCTCAACGGTCAATGGCAGTGATGTGACTACAACGAAAGACTCACTTGAATATGTGACTACCGGAGCTTATCTCTATGGCACGGACGAAGTATTGCAAACCAATAAAATCACAAATGATGAAGGTACACTGGACCGTCTTGTCGCAGACAATTCATGCAGCTATCTGAAGACCCCGGCCGGAATTTTCACAGAAATCACCTTACCTATAAATGAGATCATGACCAAGCATGAAAATGATTCCATCAATAGTGCAAAATTAGTCCTCACACGTATCAATAATACTACGGACAGCAATTTCAAACTGGGGATCCCACAAAGTCTTCTGATCATTCCTGAGGACAGTCTGCAAAGTTTCTTCGAAAAGGATGAACTCATCAACTATAAGAACAGTTTTTCTGCTTCGTTCGACTCTTCTTCTAATACTTATACTTTCAATAATATTTCCGGGTTGATTACGGATATGTATAAGAAGCGGAACTTGAGCTCTGATTATAATAAGGCGATCATTGTTCCTGTGACCATCTCTACGGCTACGCGCAATAACGTAACCTATATTACACGAGTCGTAAATGATATGTCTCTTTCGAGTACCAAACTGGTGGGAGGACCAAATCACCCGGTTAAGATGACCGTCATTTACAGCCGGTTCAATAAATAGGTGTGTTATGGCTGACAATTTCCTGGAACGGCAGCGCCGTGATTATGAAGAGCGTAAGATGATCTGGCTCCGCAAGAAAAAGCATCTGCCTCATAAAAGGCCGCATCACATTGAGAAAGAGAATGAAAATGATCTGTAGTTTCAAGCCATATTCCACCTTTACAGGAAGGTGAGATATGGCTTTTTATGATGTCTCAAAACAAATTTAACTTACAATTTCGTAGGTTGGGTTCCCCAAAAGACTTTAACACACTCCGGCCTTATTCCGTTCTGAAGTCGAACAGGGGAACTATTCTATAATCTTGAATTTAGCAAACTTCAGCAGGAGTTGTTTGGTGCCGGAATTTTTAAATTCGACCGTAGCCTTCGTATTCTCTCCTTTCCCTTCCACTTTTATTACCTTGCCGACGCCAAAACGCTGATGTTCGATCATGTCCCCTTCAGAAACTTCATACACAGAGGATTCTTCTTTTGTCCTGCCCCCATTGACCATCGCCTTGGACACACGACGGAGATTTCCCCCGCTTTCCACCAAGTGTCTCTTGAATGACGCCGATAGAGGGTCTACTGCGTTCTCCGCATGGAGAGGGGCAGTTACCCTGGGCTTTGGATCAGCCCTGAACTGGGAGGCTACAGGATGGCTGTTCTGCATCTTTGAGCCATATCCTGATCCACCATTCCCCCAGTCATGATAACCTGTATAGGGACGATTGGGCTCATATCCTTTCCAGTCCGACCCACCATGAGAAAATGACGGATGGCCACTTTCTACTGCCTCTGTTTCAACGTCGAGCAGATCAGGGTCAATATCTTGAATGAAACGGCTGGGACCGTCAATGGTCATATTCCCATAACGCCAGCGGTTGCGGGCATAGGTCAAAATACAATGCTTTTCAGCACGGGTGATGGCAACATAAAGCAGGCGACGCTCTTCCTCAAGTTCACGGGGAGAACAGGCAGACAGTGGACTGGGAAAAATATTTTCTTCAAGTCCTACTACAAAAACAGTCGGAAACTCCAGTCCTTTGGCACTGTGTATCGTCATCAGGTTCACCCGGCTGCCTCCATCCTTGTCTTCACTGTCCAGGTCGGTAAGCAAGGATACCTCCTGAAGATAATCGGATAGTCCTGTCCTGGTATCCTGCCCTTCTTCTTTCCGGTCATCTACGAAATCCTTCATTCCACCAACAAACTCCTCCAGATTTTCCTGTCGGGCTACGGCTTCAGGATCAGCTCCCGAGAAAATCTCTGCACTGATACCACTCTCCTTGATCAACTCTGATCCAAGAACATAAGCATCATGGGTAGGACTCTTTTGTATATATTTTGAAATAAAGTTCCGGAAATCATCCAATTTGTTCAGTGTTCCCTTGTTGACAGTAAGTCCGAATCGGACAGGATCATTGATGACACTCCAGAAACTTACCGCATGTTCACGTGCCACCGTGGAGATCTTGCCTACAGTCGTTGCTCCTATTCCACGTGACGGATAATTGATTATCCGTTTGAAGGCTTCCTCATCATCAGGATTGACAACCATACGGAAATAAGCAATGATGTCCTTGATTTCCTTACGCTGGTAAAAACTTAGCCCTCCTACGATATGATAAGGTATCTCCTCCCTCCGCATCTCCTCCTCAAAACTACGGCTTTGGGAATTGGTGCGGTAGAGGATGGCAAAATCACCCCACTCAAGAGTTTCTTTTTCACGGATCCTTTTAATTTCGTGACAGACGATCAACGCCTCTTCCTTGTCACTGTATGCTGGCCTCAGCATCACTTTCTCCCCAGCGGCATTCTTGCTGTACACTTCCTTGGGAATCTGTTTCTCATTATGCTTGATCAGACTGTTGGCTGCCTGGACAATATGCTGTGTGGAACGATAGTTTTGTTCCAGTTTAAAAAGTCGGGCGTCATGGAAATGCTGATTGAAATTCAGGATATTATCAATGTTTGCACCGCGGAAACTATAGATACTCTGAGAATCATCGCCCACGACGCATACATGCTGCTTGTCACGTGTCAACTGCAACAGGATGCACAGTTGGGCATAATTTGTATCCTGATATTCATCCACCAGGACAAAATCAAATCTCGACTCATATTTTCTCCTGATCTCATCATGATCACGGAAAAGCATATAGGTAAGCACCAGAAGATCATCAAAATCCATGGCATTTGCCTTCCGGCACCGCACACAATAGGAAGTATAGATGTCAGAAAGCGCAGGGATATGAGAACGCTGGGCCTCTGCCATAGCTTCCCTGTCCCGGGCATAGGCTTCCGGCAAAAGGAGACGGTTCTTGGCCATGGATATATGATGGTGGACGACAGCCGGTTTATAGATCTTGTCATCAAGACCCTTTTCCTTGACGATAGCCTTGATCAATGACCGGGAATCCGCTTCATCATAGATCGTATAGGCGGAAGTATAACCTATGGCACGAGCCTCAATACGGAGAATACGTGAAAAGATGGAATGGAAAGTGCCCATGCACAACTGGTCTGCCTCCTTCCGGCCCACGATCCGGCCGATGCGCTCTTTCATCTCCTTGGCTGCTTTGTTGGTGAACGTCAAAGCCAGTATAGACCAGGGCCGATAGCCCTGCTGGAGAAGATAAGCTATTTTATATGTTAATACGCGGGTCTTTCCCGAACCGGCTCCGGCGATCACAAGGGAGGGGCCGTCAATGTATCTTACCGCGGCACTCTGTGAAGGATTAAGATCTCCTGATAAGTTCTCTTTCATCATTTTTCAGTTCGTACTTACTGTTTTCTCAGCATTCATATCACCTGGGAGTATACCCGCCCACCATAGATCGGGGGTTCACATCCTCTCCTTCGCGTGGAAAAGCAGGGATAAAACGCATCTCATGCTCAATCTGAAACTGCCTTTTCTTCACGTATTCACTCGGATGAGCGCTGTTGAACTTGATGGGATTAGGCAATGTGGCTGCAATCAATGCACATTCGTCACGGAACAGATTAACTGCCTTTTTATTAAAATGGTATTCTGCTACGGCATCAGCCCCGTATATTCCATCCCCCATCTCAATGCTGTTCAGATAAACTTCCATAATACGATGCTTTCCCCATAACAGTTCTATAAGAAAAGTAAAATAGGTCTCGAATCCTTTACGGATCCAGGAACGTCCCGGCCACAGGAACACATTCTTTGCGGTCTGCTGGCTGATCGTGCTGCCGCCATGCACTCTCCCACCATCCATATCGTGCAAAGCTGCGTTCTTGATGGCACCAAAATCAAAGCCATGATGCTTCAGGAACCGCTGGTCCTCACTGGCCATGACCGCTACAGGCATGTGCGGGGAAATTTTATCAAGGGATACCCAGTGATGATGAAGGGTGACAGATTCTCCTCTGTTGACTTGTTGGAAACAGCGTATGACCATCAGAGGGGTGATATAAACGGGTAAGAAGCGATAGGCTATTACAACAAGAATGGTGGAACTGAAAAACAGCACCACCATCCATCTGAATACTTTTCGTATCTTTGACACTATCATTTCAGAGAACCATTATTTGCTTCATCCACCATTTCCTTACTTGCATATAGATAAACTTCTACACGACGATTTTGTGGGGCAACGGTCTTATTGACAATCGGATTCTGGCTGCCATAGCCTGCCACATTCTTGAACTGGCTGGAGGGAACCCCTCTGCTGACAAGATAGTTGGATACAGCTTTCGCACGGGAATCACTCAACGGTAAATTAATCCGGTCTCCACCTGTAGCATCTGTATATCCTTGTATGTCTACGGAAAGAGTCGGATCCTTCTTCAATACGTTGGCAAAGTTGGCCAGATCATTCTGAGCATCAGACTTTAGTGTCGCTTTGTTAATGTCAAACTGCAAGCCACTGTCAAAAGTTACTTTAACAGCCTTTAGGCCATTGGCATCCGTCACTTCATCCACTTTGGCATTTGATACTTGCTGGCTGACCGCTGCTTTCACCTTATCCATGTGATTACCGATCAGCGCTCCTGTTCCGGCACCGATGGCACCGCCTAAGGCTGCACCTATCGCCGCTCCTTTTCCATGACCGGCAATGGCCCCGATAAGAGCTCCTACACCGGCGCCGGCGCCTGTACCGATAAGCGCACCATTCCCCCTGTTCGTACTGCAACTGACCATCACTAAAAGAGTTGCTCCCGCAACAGCTAATTTCATATTCTTCATAACCTTATATCTTAATTTGTTCTTGATTTACTTGATTCCATATTGCAAAGATACTCTTTTTTCTGCATTCCCCTATAAGAATCAACTTTTTTTTGTACTTTTGCCCAAAATTAAAGATTTCCAGGAATCATTCATAGAAGGAAACGCCTGTACACAGGAAGTATCCCCTCTGGTGCCTTCGGTCTGATTATCCTCTGAAAACAAAAGAACACATATAATTATGGGAAAAGAACTGAAAGAACTTACGAAAAGAGCTGACAATTACAGCCAATGGTACAATGACCTGGTAGCCAAGGCGGGGCTGGCAGAGCAAGCTCCGGTCAGGGGCTGTATGATCATCAAACCTTACGGTTATGCCATCTGGGAAAAGATACAGCAACAACTTGATAAGATGTTTAAGAAAACGGGCGCCCAAAATGCTTATTTCCCACTATTGATCCCGATGAGTTACTTTTCGCGTGAAGCAGAACATGTCAAGGGTTTTGCAAAGGAAAGTGCGGTCGTCACCCACTACCGGCTGAAAGCCAGCGAAGACGGAAAGGGTGTTATCGTTGACCCGGATGCCCAACTTGATGAACCGCTGATCATCCGTCCGACTTCAGAGACAATCATCTGGCATACCTATAAGAACTGGATCCATTCTTATCGTGACCTGCCTGTCATGTGTAACCAGTGGTGCAATGTCATGCGCTGGGAAATGCG
>DHOX01000073.1:27820-42456 GCA_002409785.1 Prevotella sp. UBA5379
GAGGCTGAACAAGAGGCTCAGCGGATGCTGCATGTCTATGCTGACTTTGCCGAACAATGGATGGCCATGCCTGTACTCCAGGGGGTAAAAAGTCCTGCAGAGCGTTTCGGAGGCGCCGAAAACACCTATACGATTGAAGCGATGATGCAGGATGGAAAAGCACTGCAAAGTGGGACAAGTCATTTCCTGGGACAGAACTTCGCAAAAAGTTTCGATGTCACCTTCCTGGATAAGGAGAATAAGCCGCAATACGTCTGGGCTACTTCATGGGGAGTATCCACCCGACTCATAGGGGGACTGATTATGGTACACTCCGATGATAATGGTCTGGTCCTTCCTCCCAAACTGGCTCCGATACAAGTTGTCATTGTCCCTATCGCAAACAATGCTGACCAACTGGCCCCCATTACTGCAAAATTGCAACCTGTGATCGAACAACTTGAAGAATCAGGGATCAGCGTCAAATATGACGATGCTGACAATAAACGTCCGGGATTCAAATTTGCTGATTATGAACTCAAGGGAGTGCCTGTCCGACTGGTAATGGGGAACAGGGACTTGAAAAACGGTACGATTGAAATCATGCGCCGTGACACTCTCGAAAAGGAAAGTGTTCCTTTTGAGGGCATCGTGAACCGCGTACAGACGCTGCTTGAGGACATTCAGAAAAACATCTTCGATAAGGCTCTGAAATTCCGGGATGCCCACATCTATGAATGTGACAACTATGATGAATTCAAGGAACGGATAAAGGATGGTGGCTTCTTCCTCTGCCATTGGGACGGCACTGCTGAGACAGAAGCCCAACTCAAAGAGGATACACAGGCAACCATCCGTTGTATTCCGTTCGCCTTCCCTCCCACTCCGGGTAAAGACATGATCAGTGGAAAACCTGCCACCCAAAGGGTCATTGTTGCACGTGCTTACTGATCATATATCAATCACTCACGGATGCTGAAAAGCAACTTTTTGCAAGAATCAGAATTTCCGGAAAGAGATAGTTAAAGATGTTTAAAAGGCAAGATAAGTGTCTATGAATCAGAACTCATCTTGCCTTTTTTATGTACCTTTGCAGCCGATGTGGACGAAGAGTGTTCACATGTAAACATAAAGTCTTACTTTATTCATTATTAATTTTTTAATTTTTTTATGTCAGATTTAAAGAACGTACAACCATTGGCAGACTTCGATTGGGACGAATTTGAAAATGGTTCGAGTGCGAAAGCCAACAAACAAGACCTCGAGAAGGCTTACAACGACACACTGAACAAGATCCAGGAGCATCAGGTAGTAGAGGGTACCGTTATCGCCATGGACAAAAAGGAAGTTGTCGTAAACATCGGCTACAAAAGTGATGGCATTATCCCTGCTTCAGAATTTCGTTATAACCCGGATCTGAAGGTAGGCGACAAAGTAGAGGTTTACGTTGAAAACCAAGAGGACAAAAAAGGCCAACTTGTCCTTTCTCACAAAAAAGCCCGCCTGGCAAAAAGCTGGGAAAAGATCAATGAGGCTTATGAGAAAGAAGAAGTCATCCAGGGTTATATCGAGAGCCGTACCAAAGGTGGCATGATCGTTGACATCTATGGCATTGAAGCTTTCCTGCCCGGTAGCCAGATTGACGTTCATCCTATACGTGACTACGACGTTTTCGTAGGCAAGACTATGGAATTTAAAGTTCTGAAGATCAACCAGGAATACCGTAATGTAGTGGTTTCCCACAAGGCTTTGATCGAAGCAGAACTGGAGGCCCAACGCAAAGAGATCATCTCACATCTGGAGAAGGGACAGATCCTGGAGGGTACTGTCAAGAATATCACTTCTTACGGTGCTTTCGTTGACCTCGGTGGTGTTGACGGACTGATTCATATTACAGACCTCTCTTGGGGTCGTGTCAGTGATCCACACGAAATCGTCAGCCTCGACCAGAAGATCAAGGTGGTTATCCTTGACTTCGATGAAGAGAAAAAGCGTATCGCACTGGGTCTGAAACAACTTACTCCACATCCTTGGGATGCCCTTGATCCTAACCTGAAAGTCGGTGATCATGTTCATGGCAAGGTGGTTGTAATGGCCGATTATGGTGCTTTCGTCGAAATTGCTCCCGGTGTTGAGGGACTGATCCATGTCAGTGAGATGTCATGGAGCCAGCACCTGCGTTCCGCTCAGGAATTCCTGAAAGTGGGCGATGAAGTTGAAGCTGTCATCCTGACTCTCGACCGGCAGGAACGGAAGATGAGCTTGGGCATCAAGCAGCTCACTGAGGATCCATGGGAAACGATTGAAGTGAAATATCCTGTAGGCAGCAAGCATACCGCTAAAGTTCGTAACTTTACTAATTTTGGTATTTTCGTCGAACTTGAAGAGGGTGTTGATGGCTTGATCCATATCAGTGATCTTTCCTGGACGAAGAAAATCAAACATCCATCTGAGTTCACTACTGTTGGCGCAGACATCGACGTAGTCGTGCTGGATATTGATAAAGAGAATCGCCGGTTGAGCCTTGGACACAAGCAACTTGAACCCAATCCTTGGGATACCTATGAGACTATTTATACTCCAGGATCAATCCATAAAGGCAAGATCACACAACTAATGGACAAGGGTGCCGTAATCACTCTGAATGAAGGTGGTGAAGGTTTCGCTACTCCGAAACATCTTGTAAAGCAGGATGGAAGTAAGGCCAAGGTTGGTGATGAACTTGATTTCATGGTTCTTGATTTTGTGAAAGAGACCAAGCGTATCATCCTTTCTCACTCCCGTACATTCGAGGATGTCAAAGATGATTACAAACCAGCCGCTCACAAGCACAGCACCAAGAAACCTGAAGCTGCACAAATCAATAACGTGGCAGCAGGTACTACCTTGGGTGATATTGATGCTCTTGCCAAACTTAAAGAGCAAATGGAGAATGACAAATAAGTTTCTGACCTGTCGAAACAAGTCTCAAACTTTCTGGTAAATATTAAAAGGTGTATTGCTTAAGGGCAGTACACCTTTTTTAGTCTCTTGCCTGTCCCCGTCGTTCCAGAGAATAGAGATAAGTACGTCTTGATTTCATCCCATAAGATCAGGACTATTCTGAAGGCCAAAGAGGATTACACCGGCCAGCGAATTGGCACTTTAACCATGAAAAAGGGGGAATGCAAGCGCAGGTCCAAGGTCCATCCTTTTTAAAACACAAAAAGGAAAGAATAATAGAGTTGGACTACGACTATATAGATAACAATTAAAGGTGACGCCTTACAGATTCCCACTGTGATACAATCAAAAATATCCGCAAAATTCTGAAAGCGCCCACTGATACACCCATAGGTGATTCCCATACCAATCAGCGTCAAACTGATTACCGGGATAAGTCCGGAAAAAAAAGGACCGGGATAAAGATGGCCCGTGATGTTCAACAGGACAGCATGAGGAATGACTGTAAGGAGTGCCATGACGATCAAGACGACAGAAAACTCAAAAAGGACGAACCTAAAGGCGATCCGCTTCCTGTATTCCGTCCTATTCAAATGAAAAACCTGACGGGAAGCGAAAAAGGAATAAAGGCCACTGCTCTTTACGGCACCCCATGCAATGCCCAGCAGTAATAACCACACTAAAAGAGGCTGGCTTAAATTCTTTATGTTCTTCCCTATAAACCATCTGATCCCCTCGCTGCTTAACAAGGAACGAATAGAACTTTCAGGGTCGGCCGCCGTGAGCAGCCAGGACAAGAGGATGACAACCACCTGGATCATCATCAGGATAAAGATCAGCCATCCTATTCTGTTCTTCCACCGCTTAGACAGTTCTTTCGTTTGAAACAGATCATTCTTCATCTGGATGCAAGTCATCAAGGTCTATAATTCTCAATTGCAGAGCACGGACCACCAAGCGCGTAGCATTCACATTGATCCCCCCATTCCCGTTGGGAAAGAGTTTCTGTACCAACTCATTCTGCCGTTTCTCCAGACTCTTTACCCCGAAAGGCATCCCCCGGAGGTTGGTAATCTGTTCCTTTGTATAACCCAGAGCCAGATGTCTCAGGAAACGCTCATCATATTCATCTATTTCATAGTTTACCAATGCCTCCTGACGCATGACTTTCTGATTGACGCTCTTCTTAAAACGGTCGACGATCTTTTCCAGTATGGGTTGGTTGAATACTAATTTCTTACCTGACATGCAAGAGGCCACATCACTCCTGGTCAGCAACTCGCCACTTTTGAGAATGATACCGTCACATCCGGCATCCAGCACATCCACCCATAATTTTTCATTGAGAATCTCCCCGGTAAAGATAAGGACCTTCACCTGAGGGTACATCTCTTTCGTCTGCCTGCAGATCTCAACACCAACAGTCGTACTGCCGCCTAATCCAAGATCAAGCAAGATCAGATCAGGTAACTGCTGTTTGAGGAGCTTCCAATAGGCAGGTTCACTGTCTGCAGTGCCAATGATTTGTGCTTCAGGGATGTCATTATGAAAGATCCCTTCCGTGCCTCTGAGTTCGAGAGGCACATCTTCTACTATGACCACTTTAAATTTATCCATATTTTTTTAGGTAAAACCATTTCAATGATGATCCCGGCGACGTTCTGACCGGGTACAGCCTCAATGCCACAACCTCTGAGATTAGTCAGATCTCCCACTTCTCTTACGATCTGCTTGCAGAGGAGGAAATCAAGATCCTTCGTCAATGGAGTAAAAAGTTGCCGGCATTCTACTCCGGTAAGATCCATTTTTGGCAAGGGGATATGAATAAGGACATAGGCTTCCCCCTTGTCATGGATTTCCGGTATGATTTTCTTCAACCCGCTTTTCTTTTGGAGGATTTCAAAAAGATAGTTCAGGAGGTCCGGGTCCAGTCTGATCTGACCGGTAATCTGCCTGAGCGCCTGTGCCGAGAGAAGGGAATAAAGTTCTTTATAATAACCGGCAAGTTCACTGATCACTTCGAGATGATGGTCCGAGCCATCAATGAGTTGCTTGATACGTGACGGATAATACATGGTCTCATGCTTAAGCGTGCTGAGACAGTTATCTAGTACTGCGTTGGAGACATGTAAGCGGGCATCTTCGTAACGAGCCTTTGAAAGTTCGTCCTGAGCCAGTTCTATGCTCACCTGATGATCATGATAGATTGACATACTCTTCCGCAGGGCTGCGCAGATCTGCTCCACCACCTGATCCAATTGGTCGATGACCTCTCTGGAATGGAATCCAAAAGCATGGAATTGTATTTCTCTCTTCATCCGTTGATCCCAGAGCCGGTCAATATCTGAGAGTTTTTCCTGATCCGGCAGATCACTCAACAAGATCTGGTTAATGCCTCTGATCCTTTCTATGCAGAACCGATAGAACACCCGGTGACGGTAATACAGGAAATAATAAGCGGGGAAGATCGAAAGCAGCAGCAACAGTAACAGGATGATTGCTACGGTCTTGGAATTTTCCGATTTCTGCATTGTCTGGACATAATCATCGAGTGACTGATCAGAAGAAACCTCACGGAAGAGTTGGGTATACACCGAATTGTTATAAGTGTATCGAGCCCAGTCATGCAAGGCCAGACAAGCAATGGCACTCTCATTCCTCACATCGAGGATCACGATATAATTCATATCCAGATTATCATGGAACCACTGTATCTCCGGAGGTGTCTGCTCACTCCCTATCGCCTTCATCAATATTTTCCCATGAGGGACCAGTTGGCGGTAGACGGCATTCAGATAGTAGCGGGTACTGTCCGCAAAAGCCAGAGCCCGGTGATAATGCCCATAGATATTTGAGAAATAGACGCTATCCGCAAACTGGGAGGCTTTATGCGAGAACAAGACCTTCAAGCCATAAGGAGAACTATGCGTAACGGCTTTTTCAGAAAGGGCCGCAAGTTTACGATTCGAAGGCAACGTCTTTTCATGAGCATGAAGGATTCCCGTACAGAGGGTAAAAAAGAGGATCAGCGGCAGCAGCAGCATTCTCAGGTGTACCGCCCCTTTGGGTAACCGGAAGGAGAAACAGGACCCCTTTCCCAGTTCGCTCTGAGCAGAAATGCTGCACACGCGGAACAGGCTGCTCGTTTTCTTATATTTCTCAATAATCCCCTTACAGTTCAGTAGTCCGAATCCATGGCTGTATTTCTTTTCTACATTCGGTACCGGCTGCTCGTCACTGATGATTGCCTTATGGTCAAAGATATGTTCTACCTGTTCCGGAGTCATCCCTTTGCCCGTATCAGAGACACAAATTTCCACATAGTCAGCGCTTTCATGGGCAGATATGGTCACCCTTCCTCCCTTCTGGACGAATCTCCGGGCGTTGTCTGCCATCGTATTGATCATAAACAGGGTCAGCGTCCGGTCGGCCTTGACTATGGCCTCTGTTTTCTCTACCGTAAAAATGATACCCCGTATCTGGAAAGCCATACTCCCCTTCCGCACAATATCGAATACGGATTCAACAGGGAAACTCTCGATATGCAAACTCAACTGTCCCTGGCGGAGCTGTATCCAATGTGTGAGGACCGCATTGTCCTGATTGATCTGATTCGTGAGTTCACCGATATACTGATAACGAGACTTCCGCGTCTCCTGACTGCCTGTCCCCGCCTGGAGGCGGTGCAGTTCATTGATGATCTGGTCAATAAAGGGTGTGATGCTGATGACCAGTTGGACTTTAGCCCGCTGCTCAAGATACTTCTGTTTGTTTTTCAGAATATGTTCCTGCGTGATCAATGTATCCTCATGGATCTCTTCATACCTGTCATTCAAGCCATCCATGCACTGGTCATTCTTTACCTTCCATTGCCGTAGAGGCTGGAGCAATTCATCAATAGAATTTTCCTTATCGCTTTTCCTCCTCAAACGGTCAAACACAAAAAGAAGAACGATGAAGAAGGTGATCATTAAGATAACGGCCACGATCATCGTATTCAACTGGGCCGCATTCTCATTCAATTCTGCCGCCCTGGCTTCCATGAGACGGTCCTGCCGCGTTTGTTCCTGCAAATCGAGATAGATGTTCCGGTTATAATCGCTGGCCTGTTTGTCATTGACGGCAGAATATGCCATGCTCAACTGTTCCCTGATTGAGGCTACAAGATCTGGTGCCTGTTCTATTCTCCTGTTGCGTAAGGCCCGGTTCAGACAGATCAAGGCAGAACGATAATCGCCTATTGCCCAGTAATTACGCCCCAGGGTACGATAAGCCCCGGCGATTTGATACACATCACCATAGCGGATAAAAAGGTTCAGTGAGCGTTGTGCCAGATTCCCTGCCAGGAGTTGATAAGGCATGTTATCTACATTCAGCAGTTCTATTGCCGGCAAATTATTGTGAATCAGGAAGTCACGGATTTTCGGCGACTGCATGTGTTCACTGATCGCCTCCAGGGAGTTTGCCACCCAGTAAGGACTACGGAAGACATTAGCAAAATAAAAGCAACGCACCAGATAATCAAATTCCGTCTGGGCGATCTGTTCCGGTGTTCCATGGGTGATGACTCCTCCCTCACCGATATTATAAAGATAATTGAGATATTGCGCCGTATCTTCCTCACATTCATTTGCATGGATATGTCCCAAAGCATTCGTGAACAGACGCCTTTGTCCGGTATAATAGTAGTATGTGGCGCTGACGATATTGAATTCTGAACGGGCATAAATGATCCTCAACCGTTCCCGTTCTGGCAAGTCCGTACTGCTTTCATCAATTCTGTGAAGACAGTTTACGGCCCTTTCCCGCCAGTCATAGAAATTCTTGTTCTGCGACTGCCGCTGGCATAAGCGCATCTGCTGGACATAAGCGACGAGCAATTCTATCTGATTGTCACTGGCGGAGATCGCCTCATCAAGCAGTCTTTTTGCCTGACGGTAATTCATCTTCACCAGACTGACGAAGGCAAGATTATTAAGTGCCTCGGCCTTTCCCGCATCATAGTCAGAAGAAAGTTCCAGGGCCCTTGCGGCAAGTACTCTCGTAGAGTCTATATTCCGATAATGAAAGGAATAAGCCTTTGCATTCAACTCGTCTACCTCTTTCTGGTGAGAAGGTGTACATGCTGAAACTAAAAGAACCAATAACAGGAAAAAAAAGGTTCTTACGAGTCGTATAATTTCTTGAACGTTCTTCAATAGGTGAAAGAACAGGGACAGGGTCACACGCTGCCTGTCCCTGAAAACAAATAAATTTTATGAATGATCCTTACCATCAGGAGCGGGCCTGACGGATATATTCTAAAGCACGGACGCATCTTTCCGTAACCGCTTTCCAGTTACCCGCTGACACCTCCTCTTTAGGAAAGAGTTTGGACCCCATTCCTACACAGAAGACCCCCGCCTTGATCCATGCCGTAAGGTTTTCCCGGTCTGGAGCGACAGCCCCTGTCACCATGATCTGGCTCCAGCGAAGAGGACCGAGGATGTTCTTCACGAATGACGGTCCGCCGACATTCCCTGCCGGGAAGACCTTTGTCACGTCACATCCTAACGACTGGGCTTCAGACACTTCAGAGACAGAACCGCAGCCCGGTGTATAAGGAACCAGACGACGATTGCAAACAGGAGCGATAGCCGGATTCAGATTAGGTCCGACGATGAAGTTAGCTCCAAGTTGCATATAAAGTGCAGCTGTAGGAGCATCTATTACCGTACCGGCGCCCAGGATCATTTCCGGACACTCGGAGGCAGCCCATTTTACCAATTCTCCGAAGATTTCATGTGCGAAGTCACCACGGTTAGTAAATTCAAACACCCTTACGCCACCCTCGTAACATGCTTTGATCACCTGTTTACAAATCTCCAGGTCACTATTGAAGAACACGGGTACCATCCCCGTCTTCCCCATTGCGTTTAACACTTGTATTTTATTGAATCTTGCCATAATTTTCTGTCTTACTTGATTGATTGACAGGAAAAGACTGTCCTTTCATAAAATGACAGCCCCCTGCCGGTTACTGTCAGCCACAGGTATCAGCGTTGAACACGCCCACTGGCATTTCCTTCTGCCAGACTTTCCACCTCTTCCGCATTGACGAGGTTGAAATCGCCGGGAATGGTATGCTTCAAGGCTGAAGCAGCAACAGCAAACTCCAGAGCCTCACGCGGATCCGCCTTCGTCAGCAGACCGTGGATCAGTCCACCGGCAAAAGAATCTCCTCCGCCTACGCGGTCAATGATCGGCATAATATCATAATGCTTGCTCTCATAAAATTCCTTGCCATCATAAATAAGCGCTTTCCATCCATTATGACTGGCAGAGAGAGATTCCCGAAGCGTGGAGACGACATATTTAAAGCCAAATTCCTTCATCATCCCCTTGAAGATGTGGTAATAGCCCTTTGCATCCGTCTTTCCCGCCTCTATGTCAGCATCCGGTTTGAATCCCAGACAGGACTGGGCATCCTCTTCATTTCCAATACAGACATCCACGTATTTCATCAGTGGACGCATCACGGCGATCGCTTTCTCTGAAGACCATAATTTCTTACGGAAATTCAGATCTACGGAGACGGTCACGCCATGGCGCTTGGCAGCCTCACAAGCCAACTGGGTCAGTTTGGCAGCTTTGTCACTGATAGCGGGCGTAATGCCTGTCCAATGGAACCATTGTGCCCCTTCCATGATCTTGTCAAAATCGAAGTCAGAAGCATCTGCCTCGGCAATAGCACTGTGTGCACGGTCATAGATGACCTTTGAAGGACGCATGGAAGCGCCTGTCTCGGCATAGTATAACCCTACCCGGTCTCCTCCGCGGACGATAAAATCTGTATGCACGCCATAGCGGCGTAATGCATTGACAGCAATTTGTCCGATTTCATGTTTGGGAAGTTTGGTCACGAAATAAGCCTCATGGCCATAATTAGCCAAACTCACTGCGACATTTGCCTCACCACCACCAGGAATGATGCGGAAAGAATCGGTCTGTATAAAACGATCGTTTGCTTCCGGCGACAGGCGGAGCATGATCTCGCCTAATGTAACAACTTTAGCCATTTTAAATGTTTTTGTTGATAGTTTACTTAGATCTTGAGTATGTTTGTTCTCATAGGGCAAAAATAATGAATAATTCCCATATTTCGAAATAAAATCAGGAAAATCTTCCTATTTGATAATAAATAACAAGAAATACAAAAGCTTGCTTGTCTTGTTTTTCATGAATACGCTCCTCGAAAGCACCTTTCCCCTTTATTGTTTTAACCGTCTGATCATGAAAAAGCACCGTTTATTCAAATTTTCCCGTTGTGCATTCGCACAATTAAAATGAAATGTGTACATTTGTAACGGTGTTCAAGCCGTTTGACAGCATATCCTCTTCCAATGATAGAGAGGAAGTGGGTTTGCCTATTAATATTCATTTATTTACAAGGAGTATGCCCTTAAAAATCAGAATCAAGGATATAGCCGAGAGAGCAGGAGTTTCTGTAGGAACTGTCGACAGGGTGCTGCATGACCGCCCCAACGTGTCCAAGCCGGCAAGGACAAAAGTTGAACAAGCCTTAAAGGAAATGAACTACCAGCCAAACATGTACGCCAGTGCTCTGGCTTATAACAAGGAGTATGCCTTCTACCTGCTGATCCCCCAGCACGAACATGAAACCTACTGGGCTGAAATAGAAGAGGGGGCGAAAAGATGTGAGGAGCTGCGGCGGGATTTCCATATCAATCTGGAGATCGTGCACTACAACCGCTATGACGATGCTTCCTTCACTGCAGAATGCGAGGGGGTCTTCAAGATGAAACCGGACGGTGTGATCATCGTTCCCACCAAACTCGATGTCACGCGTCTTTTCACGGACCAGTTGCATAAGGAAAACATACCCTTCATCTTCCTTGATTCCTATATGCCGGACCTCAAGCCTCTGGCTTTCTACGGCCAGGATTCTTTCTGCAGTGGTTTCTTTGCTGCAAAGATGCTGATGCTGATCGCTTCGGGGGAATCTGAAATCATGCTGATGAAACTGACTAAAGACGGACAGGTGATCAGCAAGCAGCAGGACAACCGCGAGGTGGGCTTCCGGCATTACATGCGCGATCACTATCCGGACATCAAGATTACCGAGCTGCAGCTTCCTATGGGGGACAACCGGAAGGAATATTACCAGATCCTGGAAGACTTCTTCAACAGCCATCCCTCTGTTCACCATTG
Organism: Prevotella sp. UBA5379; assembly: GCA_002409785.1. GTDB lineage: Bacteria > Bacteroidota > Bacteroidia > Bacteroidales > Bacteroidaceae > Prevotella. Next base: position 38,954 of record DHOX01000073.1, read on the forward strand.
CATCACCTTAAGTTCGAAAGCACATATTGTAGGGGATTTCTTGCTGGCCACCAACCGGCGGGATATACAAATCATGGGATATGACATGGTGGGGAAAAATGCCAGATGCCTGAAGCTCGGAAGCATTTCCTTCCTCATAGCCCAGCATGCCTACATGCAGGGGTACTACTGTGTAGATGCTCTCTTCAGGGCCACCGTGCTCAAGAAGAAGGTCCAGCCTGTCAACTATATGCCAATCGAACTTCTGACCAAAGAGAATGTGGACTTCTATAAAAGGACACAATTATAATTACAAAAACGAACTACAAAATGAAATCATCCAGTTTTATTAAAATCAATCCTGCTGACAATGTCGTGGTCTGTCTGCGCCCCTTTAAAAGGGGAGAAACCCTCGGCATTGACGGCCATTCCATCACCTTGCTGCAGGATGTTCCAGCAGGACACAAGGTGCTGATTACAAATGTATGCAAAGGTACCAACATCATCAAGTACGGCTATCCCATAGGCCATGCGAAAACGGATCTGGCACAGGGACAATGGGTCAATGAGCAGGATCTGCAGACCAATCTGTCTGGAACCCTTGATTATACCTACACCCCCGTCCGGGACACCGTGAATATTCCCCGGGATCATCGTACTTTCCAGGGGTATGTACGCGGGAATGGCGAGGTGGGTACTCGTAATGAAATATGGATCGTCCCTACCGTGGGATGTGTAAACGGTATTGCCCAACGGCTCGCACAGCAACTGCAGGAAGAGACACACCTCGAGGGGATTGACGCCGTGCATGCCTGGGTCCACAACTACGGCTGTTCCCAACTGGGGGATGACCACGAAAACACCCGTAAGATCCTTCGTGACTTGTGCCTGCATCCCAATGCGGGGGGGGTACTGGTGTTATCGTTGGGATGTGAAAATAACCAGCCTGGTCCTTTCATGAAAAGTTTAGGAGATTATGATCCTGAACGCATCAAACTCCTGGTTGCCCAGCAGGTAAAAGGCGATGAACTGGAAGAGGGCATGAAGATTCTCCGCCAACTTTACCATAAAGCACAGCAGGACCGGCGCACGGAGGTTCCTATAAGCAAACTGCGGATAGGCCTGAAATGCGGTGGATCTGATGGATTCAGCGGTATAACGGCCAATCCTCTCCTGGGAGAATTTTCCGACTATCTCGTTGCCCAGGGGGGCACTACCGTCCTGACGGAAGTGCCCGAGATGTTCGGCGCAGAAACCATATTGATGAACCGTTGCAAAACGGCAGGACTCTTCCACAAAACCGTAGAGATGATCAACGGTTTCAAAGAATATTACCTCTCGCATGGCCAGCCCGTAGGAGAAAACCCCTCTCCTGGCAACAAGGCCGGGGGGATCTCTACCCTGGAGGACAAGGCCTTGGGATGTACCCAGAAATGTGGGAAAGCACTGGTCAGTGGCGTGCTCGGATATGGGGAACGCCTGCAGGCTCCAGGCCTTAACCTCCTGTCTGCTCCGGGAAATGACCTGGTCGCTTCTACGGCACTGGCTGCAGCCGGTTGCCAGATCGTTCTCTTTACCACTGGCAGGGGAACTCCTTTCGGAACTTTCGTACCGACCATAAAGGTTGCTTCTAACAGCACTCTCTATCATAACAAACCTAACTGGCTGGACTTTAATGCAGGGGTGCTTCTTGAAGATACCGGCATGAAAAGGCTGACGACCCTTTTTATCAATAAGGTACTTGCCATCGCCGGCGGTGAACAGAGTAAAAATGAGATCAATGGCTACCAGGAGATCGCTATCTTCAAAAATGGAGTAACCCTCTGAAACGATTCCCTGACCCTTCTGTTCTCCTCAGTCGCTCTGTTCATAAAATGAATCTTATCCTCAAAATAAAAAAAACGAAACAGTGAATAAAAAACGTGGATTACTGGCCCTCTCACCGCTGATCATTCTCATCATCCTCATCATCATTTTCACCCGTTATTCGGTAGATAAAAGTGACCGTGAGCCTAACCTGTCAATGTCCGTAGCTTTTCTGATATCAAGTATCTATGCCATCATGATCACCGGAGGTATGCCGATGAAAGCCAGGATTGACACCTACAGCAAGGGAGCAGGCTCCAGTAATATCATGCTGATGTTGTGGATCTATGTCCTTGCAGGAGCTTTTGCTTCTTCAGCCAAGGGAATGGGATCCATTGATGCTACAGTGAATTTAGCCCTCCATTACCTGCCGGCGAAGATGCTCCTTCCAGGTCTCTTCCTCGCCTCCTGTTTCATTTCCATCTCCATTGGCACCAGCGTGGGTACAGTGGTAGCACTCGTCCCCATCGCCGCGGACATAGCCCATTCCATGGGTGCCAACGTGCCCATGATCACGGCAATCATCGTGGGAGGGGCCTATTTCGGAGATAACCTTTCCTTCATCTCTGACACGACAGTAGTCGCCACACAGACACAGGGGTGTAACATGAGCGATAAATTCCGGGTCAACAGTCTGATCGTCATGCCTGTGGCCGTCATCGTACTGATCATATATACCTTCCTCGGCATACATATCCAATCCCCTGCATACATACCGAAGGTGGAATTTATCAAGGTAATTCCTTATCTCGTCGTATTAATCACTGCCATTGCCAGGATGAATGTTATGGCAGTACTGACGTTAGGCCTTATCCTCTGTGGCGTGATCGGAATGATAGACGGGGACTACTCCATTTACGGCTGGTTCAGTGCCATCGGCAACGGAGTCCTGGGCATGGGCGAACTGGTGATGATAGCAATGATGGCCGGTGGCATGCTGGAGATCATCCGGGCGAACGGTGGCATCGATTATATCATTGACCGGCTCACCGCTCACGTCAAAGGTAAGAGAGGGGCTGAACTGTCCATCGCGGCACTGGTTTCCCTGGTCAACATCTGCACGGCCAACAATACGGTAGCTATTCTGACTGTGGGTGATATTTCAAAACGGATCGGGGATAAATTCGGCGTGGACAATCGTAAGGCAGCCAGTATCCTGGATACCTTCTCGTGTTGCGTGCAAGGGCTCCTTCCTTATGGGGTACAGATGCTGCTGGCCGCCGGGCTGGCTCATGTGAACCCGATGCAAATCCTGCCCTACCTGTACTACCCTATGGCTATAGGCATAGCCGCTTTGATGGCTATTCTTTTCCGGTACCCCAAAAAATACAGTTAAGAAGAGTCGTTTGGACTTAAATTCGTGAAATCATGAACTTTATACAGAGAAATGTTTTTAAGAAATTACGTTCACAGTATTTCCTGTCTCATGAAACACTAGAACCCATGACGCGCTTCAAAATGCAAAAACTTGAAGCCCTGATGAATAATGTCACTGAATCAAAGGAGGGCAAGGTCACGCTGGCTACTCCTTTCCTGGAGAAGAAATTAAGATCTATAGAACTGACTGAACGCCATGCCATTGACACCAGTATAGAGACTCTTGAATTACTTCATCTCATCGTCTCGAACATCAATGCAATGCTCAACTATGGCGTGAG
>DHOX01000073.1:42609-53325 GCA_002409785.1 Prevotella sp. UBA5379
CTCAAAGGCATCATCCAGCTTGGAGAATATCTGCGAAGTCCCAAGGGGGGTAAAGTAGACTGGTTGAAACTGGATAAATGGCTCAGCAAACTCCATCTGGGGCGTATCTCTCAGTTAGAAGGCAGCATCCTCATCCTGTTCTTCCATTTTGAGGAAGATGAGGTACCTTTCGTACACCATCTGGAGAAAGGTGCAGGCGGGCTTACGATCCGTTCACTGTGCAACACCTGGGCAGACATCACGAAAGAGTGGCACTTCCGGCAGGGTACTACGGGATTCATACAGAATAACAGCAAGGTGCTTTGGCGCAATCTCCGCCAGAGTATGCGCTATTTCGGATATGCTCCTGTGGAGACAATATTCAACTTTTTACATAATTTTGCACGTTCCTTATCTGAAATTGAAGAATAGTTAGTATCTTTGCGACGATGAAGCGGATTTTATTATTAATACTCGGCCTATTTACGCTATCTTTGTCACAAGCCCAGGAGGCAGAAGACGAGGATACGTGTCATTATGTCCAGGGAATTGACCTCAGCCATTACCAGGGAACGGTATTCTGGAAAACGGTAGGCGATAATTCCAACATGGCCTATGTGTATCTGAAAGCCACGGAAGGTGGAGGCCGGATAGACAGCAAATACCAGGAAAACATTGACCTGGCTCATCGCAACGGCCTGAAAGTAGGCTCCTACCATTTTTACCGCCCGCGATATTCCCAGCAACAGCAGTTGGACAATTTCCTGTCCCAATGCCGTCCGGGGGACCAGGACTTAATTCCAATGGTCGATATAGAAACGAGGAGTGGACTGTCTGAAGAAGAGTTCTGCGACAGCCTTTTCAAATTCCTCCGGCTCATCGAGCGGACTTACCGCCAAAAGCCTCTGCTCTATACTGGAGCTAATTTCTACGACCATAACCTGGCAGGAAAAGTAGACAATTATAAATTGATGATAGCCCAGTATACCAAACGCATTCCACATCTTACAGACGGTCGTGACTTTGAATTATGGCAATACACCGGAAGAGGCCACCTTGATGGCATCAATGGTTATGTTGACAAAAGTCGGCTGATGGGGCGTCATAAATTACGTGAAATCAGGTTCCGACACCGATGATAATCAATGGATTTTATAAGAAATCTAATAAATGACCTTTAAATTCATTCCATTCTGTTATTTAGTGAATAAAAAGTAGAAATTAGAATTTTATAATATAAGATATGGCTATTATCAAGTGCCCGGAGTGTGGTCATCAAATCAGTGATAAAGCACCCGTTTGCCCCAATTGTGGAGTTGAAATTGCAGGAAAGATCATCCGTTGTCCCAATTGTGGAGAAGTTTATTTTGCTAATGAGGAGATGTGCCCTAACTGCCATCGGCCCACGAGATTGAACAAGACCTCCACACAAGTTCCTTTTACGTCCTCTTCATCAGCCGGTGCCTCACCGTTGCCACCAGTTACCGATAATGTTCCGCCGAAAGATACGACGGAGAATAAAAACCATTCCGTACCACCGCACCGGACATCCACCCAGGGCCCTGTTCCACCGAGGAATCCTTCAGGCAGCGGCTTCTCTACTTCCGGCGGAAAGAAAAAGCATAAAAAGCGGAACTATACCCCTCTGATCATTGCCGTATTGATCGCGCTTGTTGCTTTAGGTATCATGTATCACTTCTATTCGACAGCCCAGACCGGAAAAGAGCAACAAGACTACGAATATGCGATGAAAAGTTCGGATCCTACCGTCCTGCAAAGTTATTTGAATACCTATCCGAATGCGCCGGAAGCCCATCTGGATTCTGTGCAAAATCATCTGATGGAAATCAAGCAGAATGACCAGGAATGGACCAATGCGATAATGAGGGGCTCGAAAGGTGCCCTGGAAGACTATCTCCAGAATCATCCTCATTCTCCTCATGCCCCGGAGGCACGCAATAAAATCGATTCTCTGGACTGGCGCGATGCCCAAAACGAGAATACACCGGCAAGCTATCAGGAATATTTGAAAGAACATCCACAGGGTGCTTTTGTCAATTCGGCTCAAGAAAAGATGGGAAAGGTACAGCAGAAAGAACTTCAACCGGAAGAGAAACAGATGATCTCTGCCCTCTTCAAGACGTTCTTCCAGAGCATCAATTCAAAAAATGATGACCGTGCCACTGACCAGGTGGAAAATGTCATGTCCTCTTTTTTAGGCAAGACGAATGCTCACAAAGAAGATGTCGCCAGTTTCATACACAAAATATGGAAAAATGACATTACTAATATGAACTGGAGAATCAACAATGACTATACGATCAAGAAACAGAGTGTCGGGGATGACAAATATGAATATCAGGTGCAGTTTTCTGCACGCCAGAGTGTGAGCAGTACGGATTCTTCCCAACCTACTCAGTCTGATTTCCGGATCAATGCGACGGTCTCACCCAATGGGAAGATCAGTTCGTTCAATATGGCCAAGGTTATTCTATAATTTAAGGCTGACCTGTCAGGGACAGGCATCCGTTTATCCATTCCGGAAGGTATTGGGGAAAGTCATTTATGGTTGATTTTTTCACACGTTGATTACCAGACTGTGGTCAACTCCTTACCACGGCTTGGTAACGATGTTTCCACGGCTTGGTAAGCTTGTTTCCAAGCCTTGGTAAGCAAGTTACCAAACCTCGGTAATGATTTTCCATAGATGTCAGCCTCGGATCAGGTTGATAACGACAGATCAAACAGGCTGGGATTCAACGTCCTGAACACGTGAATTCCAGTCTGCATTCATCCATTCTTCATACTTGATAGAGAAGTCCGTTTTTGAGGTCTTCATGAGCAATCTCCCTCAACTTGCCATGTAATTTCTTGCCAGTTGCGTTGAAAGGTATATGAGAGACGAAACGGTAAAATCGCGGACGCTTGAAATTGGCCATATTCAGGTTTTTCTTACAATAATCATCCAACTCTTCAGCCGTGAGCGAATCATCTTCTCTGACGATATAAGCCGTGACGACCTGTCCCCTGATTTTGTCAGGAACAGAGGTGACCATGCAGTCCTTGACCTTCGGGTTGGAGTTGAGGACCTCCTCGATCTGTGTAGGATAGATATTCTCACCCGAGGAGATGATCATGTCATCCCTGCGGCCGATGATAGTGAGGAACTGATTTTCGTCCCATGTAGCCAGATCCCCCGTATAGATGAAATCTTTATAGTATTTGCTTTCCGTTTCGGCATCATTATTGACATATCGATAAGGCGACTTGGCAGGGGAACAGATGATGACCTCACCGATGTCATGCCCATCTTTCGTGACCAGGTCATCCGGTTCAGAACGCCTGCCCTCATGGATCTTAACCACCCTCACATCATCATCCACGCAGGAAGAGCCTGCAGTCCCCGCATTTTCCGGTAAGTCAAAGGGTCTCAGGAAAGTGTTCCAGAAGGTTTCCGTCGTTCCATAGCCATTGAAGATATTCGGGGTCAGCACCTTCTGATAGCGAATGCAGGCAAACCGTTCCAAGGGACTGCCCATGGTCACGATGCCTTTGAGAGTACTCAGGTCAAAAGACTGCCGCTCCTGTTCATCCGCCAGTTTCTCCAGGACAGTAGGTACGCCGATGAGGAAAGTAATTTTATATTTTGCAATGTAGGCAAGCGTCTTTATCGCATCAAACTTAGTCATGATCACCAGTGTGGCCCCCGCATAAAAGGTAGGGCAAGGACCGGCACAGTGCAGGCCACCACGATGAAACCAGGGAGTAGTATTCATGGTTACATCCTTATAGCTCATCGGGAAATGGATCATGACATCATGACTGGAAAGCACCTCATTGATACTGGTCAGAGGAACTCCCTTTGCATGTCCGGTCGTCCCTGAGGTATACAGACGGGTCGTTTCATCATAGATGTTATAAGCGCAGGTGTACGCGGGCTCCGTGCCGGGAGCATTCTTTATATAATCAGAGTAAGAGATGACCTCATCCTTACTTTCCCCGTCCGTGACGATAAGCCTTTTGGGCTTCAGCCCGGAAATTTTCAAGGCTTCCAGCATCCCCTCTTTCCTCGCAGAATCGAAAAGGATAAAACTGGGTTGAGAGTCTCTCAGGTTCTCAGCCAATTCGCCGGGGCTCAGACGATAGCTGACCGGACAGTTGACGGCATGAGTTTTATGTGCAGTGATGTAAGTGAAGACAAACTCCGGGCAGTTGGGCAGCTGCATCATGATCACGTCCCCCTTTTTGAGGCCATCATGGATCAAGGCATTAGCCAGGCGATTACAATCCCTGTTCAGATCAGCATACGTCCATGTCTTGTCCCTGTCCGGATCAACCATTGCCAACTTGCCACTATAGCGCATGACATTCCTCATGAACCCCTCAATCCAGGTGTAGTGGCTTTCAAAAATAGATTTGAAATCTTTCATAAAAACTGGTTCTAAAGTTATTAAACAATATAAAAAAACAAATCCCAACTTCACCAGGGCCTCATGCCCTGAGGTCCCTGCCCTCGTACTTGCACATAGCATTTACCCATCCGGGTAACAACTCTACCGATTTATTCAACTCCAGGTCATAGGCAACCATAACGGTCTTTACGGTACATTTTACTTCTTTACTTTCCAGATTAATCAATCGTTGCTGAAGGGTAAAACTCTTTTTCCCTATATGTATGACGGCGGTCTGCACGGCAACATGCTCATCCGTATGGAGCTGAGACAGAAAGTCAGCATCTATATGAACGACCACGATCGCATATTTTTTATCCATCTGAGGACAGACGGTCTTCATATAATGAATCTTCGCCGTATCGTAATATTGAAAATACACCGAATTATTCACATGCCCGAACTGGTCCGCATCACAGAAACGGAGTTGCATGTGTAATATATTATGATAAATAATCTCATCCATTTAAAAACGATAACTGATCTGTAAGTACACCTTTTACTCAAAAGAAAATCACAGGAAAAAGTCCCGGTTCATTACGTATTCACAACTCCTAAAGGTCCTTTATACGTAATCCGGTTTTCTGAAAATCTTAAAAAGACAATGACCATCCTTCTGGTCATTGCCTTTCCTAAAACTGAAGAATCGATACGGCCCAGCCGATCAACTCTTTATCCTTGTCGCATCTCTCGGAGCAGCATCTTCTGATGTTCCGTCAGATTCACAGGTAATTTGACGTTGTAAGTGATAATCAAGTCACCATACGTACCATCACCACGATCATATCCTTTTCCACGAACACGTACCTTCGTACCATTCTGCGTCTCCGGCTTGATCTTGAGTTTGATCCGATGTCCATTGCTCAACTGAAGGAGGATTTCTCCACCCAGCAACGCTGTATACAAGTCAATATTCACCTTTGCATCCATTTCCCCTGTACTCTGGCGGGCATTTCCGAAGCCGGTATTGCCAAAACCTCCGAAACCACTATTAAAACCACCTGAAGTATGATAGCGGGTATGCCTTCTGCCCCCTCCGAACAAGTCTTCAAAGAAATCAGAAAAGCCACTGCCCCCTCCAAAACTGTTAAAGTCAAATCCTTCAAACGGATTGCCCCCCGGAGAGCCCTGTCCAAAACCACCGGTCCCTCCTGCGGCACCACCCGCCTGTTCAAAAGCGTCCGCATTGCGCCACTGTTCACCATATTTATCATATTTGGCACGCTTTTTAGGATCAGAGATAACTTCATAAGCCTCATTCAACGCCTGGAACTTCGCCTTCGCCTTAGGGTCATCAGGATGAAGATCAGGATGAAACTGCTTTACCCTTTTCAGGTATGCATCACGAACATCCTTTTGAGGAATGCTCTTGTCAACGCCCAGAATTTTATAATAATCTATAAATGCCATATCTTTCTATCTCTCAATTAACGATAAGATATCCAACAAAAAGTATACCAAATCCAACAATAATTAGTAAATTTGCAAAGTAATCAACAAATGTCAGATGAAAAAAACGATTATTGGCCTTCTGGCAATCATGATCAGTTTACCAACTATGGCACAAACGAGAACAGTCAATCTCAGGATTATTGAAACAAGTGATGTACATGGATGTTTCTTTCCTTACGATTTTATCAATCATCAACCTAAAGAAGGGTCATTAGCCCGTGTCGTTACCTATGTAGATTCCTTGAGGGAAAAATACGGGAATCATCTCATCCTTCTGGATAACGGCGATATTCTTCAAGGACAACCCACCTGCTATTACAGCAATTATGTCAAACCTGAACTGCCAAATGTAGCAGCCAGTGTCGTCAACTATATGCACTATGACGCCGAAACCATGGGCAACCATGACGTTGAGACAGGGCATGCCGTCTATGATCCATGGATCAAGGAGGTCAGATGCCCTGTTCTGGGAGCAAATATCATCTCCACGAAGACAGGACAGCCCTACGTACACCCTTACACGATCATCAAAAGGGATGGCATAAAAATTGCCGTTCTGGGAATGCTGACAGATGCCATTCCCAACTGGCTCAACGAGCATTTGTGGAGTGGTCTCTATTTTGAGAACATGGTAAAATCCTGCCGCTATTGGGTCAGTTACCTGCAGACTCACGAACACCCGAACCTGATCATCGGTCTCTTTCACAGCGGAAAGGAAGGCGGGATACAGAATGACCGATTCGATGAGAATGCCTCCATAGAAGTAGCCAGGAAAGTTCCCGGCTTTGACCTTATCCTCTATGGCCATGACCATACCCTTCATCAGGATCTTATCAAGAATACGGTTACCGGGAAAGAAGTGCTCTGCCTGGACCCGAGCTGCTATGCCCTTTACGTGAGTGATGCACAGATCTCCATAACTGTTTCTGACGGTACGGATCCTATCACGTTAGGCACCAAGGTGACCGGACAACTGGTCAATATCTGCCACGAAAAGACAGATACTGCATTTACCAGACATTTCGAACCAGAGATAGACAGTGTGAGAACTTTTGTAGATCGTAAGATCGGCACCTTTAAACATAGTATTTACACTCGTGATTGCTATTTTGGCAGTGCCCCCTTCACTGATTTCATCCAGGATCTGCAACTGAAGATCACCGGAGCAGACCTCTCTTTCAATGCCCCCCTGTCCTTTGATACGAGCATTCAGAAGGGAGATGTGCATGTCAGCGATCTTTTCAATCTCTACCGCTATGAGAATCAGATCTACACTGTCAGAATGACGGGAGAAGAAATCCTCAAATATCTGGAGATGAGCTATGACCTCTGGGTCAACACGATGAAAAGTCCCGAGGATCATATCATGCTCCTTGCCGATCATCCTGACAATGGAGAAGAAAGGTATCAGTTCAAGAACATGGCTTTCAATTTCGATTCTGCTGTCGGCATCGACTATACTGTGGACGTGACCAAACCTGACGGACAGAAAGTCCATATCCTCAGGATGAGCAACGGACAGCCTTTTGACCTGAAGAAGTGGTACAAGGTAGCGATGAACAGTTACCGGGGAAACGGTGGTGGCGAACTCCTGACCAAGGGTGCAGGTATTCCTCATAAGGATCTGAAAAAACGAATCATTTTTCAAAGCAAGAAAGACCAGCGCTACTATCTTATGAAAGAAATCGAGCAGGCCGGGACGCTGGATCCTGAAGCCCATCACAACTGGCGTTTCATCCCTGAGGAATGGGCAACACCGGCGATCGCACGTGATAAGGCACTCCTCTTCGGGAAGCCGCTAACTGCTGCAGAGGAAAAATAATGTTTTAAAAATAAATTGAAATCATCTTATGAATGCTAACAGATCAGATATGAAGTATTGGTTCATATTTTGTAAAAGTGACCTCATGCTCGAGAAATTGCAGGACGGGCATTATACTATCCCTTATTCTGAAGAACCACCAGTCGTGACGAAGCCCTGGACCCATATTATGAACATTGCCTCCAAGGACAACAGCATGGAGATCAAGACTTTCAGCATTGATGATCCGTCAAAAACTTTCCTTCGTAAAGATCCACAGCATACCCTGACCAATGATTCTCATTACGAAATGTGCGGCCTGAGGGCAAGCTATTACAGAATCCCATACAACCTGTATGTAGAGGCCGGCAAATGCAGTGAACTCCTCTATTGGGACAAGAACACACAGTTTTGCGGTGTCTGTGGTGCTCCGATGGAAATGCATACAGACATCAGCAAGAGATGTACGAATTGCGGCAAAGAAGTCTGGCCGCAATTAGCCACGGCCATTATTGTCCTTATCCATCGTGGAGATGAAGTGCTCCTGGTCCATGCACGCAACTTCAAGGGTGATTTTTACGGACTGGTGGCCGGTTTTGTTGAAACCGGGGAAACGCTGGAACAGGCTGTCTATCGTGAAGTGAAAGAAGAAACGTCCCTGACGATCACGAATCTCCGCTATTTCGGTTCCCAGCCATGGCCCTATCCTAGTGGACTAATGGTAGGATATAATGCCGATTACGTCAGCGGCACCATTCATCTTCAGAAAGAAGAACTAAGCCGTGGCAGTTGGTTTACCAAAGAAAACCTTCCTGTGATCCCCGAGAAATTAAGTATCGCCCGCAGGATCCTTGATGACTGGTTGAAAGAAAAGAAATAGAGGAAGCCGGGGATGAAATATAATGCTTTTATCTCGCCCATCCAGTTCTCTGGCACATACAATCATAGATATATAAATAATGAAATTTTTCGAAAAAGCTCTGGGATTTGATCCCAGAAGTATGAAGATGAAGACAGAGGTTGTAGCAGGAGCTACGACCTTTCTCACGATGAGTTACATTTTAGCTGTCAATCCGGCCATCCTCTCAACGACAGGTATGGACAAAGCCGCACTCTTTACCGGCACGGTGATTGCAGCCGCCATTGCCACCCTGCTCCTGGCTTTCATGGCCAAACTACCTTTTGCACAAGCACCCTCCATGGGGCTGAACGCCTTCTTCGCCTATACCATGTGTCAGGCTCTCGGCTATACCTGGCAGCAGTCTCTGGCCATCATGCTGATCGAAGGGATCATCTTTCTCCTGATCACCTTCCTTAATATCCGGGAACTGATATTGAATTCGATACCGCAGAACCTACGATATGCTATCAGTACCGGTATCGGCATGTTCATCGCTTTCATCGGTTTAAAAAATGCAGGCATCATCGTCGCCAAACCAGGTACCTTCGTTGGTCTGGGAGATTTCACGAAACCGATGCTGCTCGGTGTCATTGCCATACTTTTAAGTTCTGTTCTCATGGCAAGAAAGATAAAGGGGGCATTGTTTTATAGTATTATCATTGCTACGATTATCGGCATCCCCATGGGAGTGACTTCTTTCTCCAAGGGATGGCTGCCAGTGAGTGCCCCGCAAAGTCTCGCACCCGTATTCTGCAAATTTGATTTCTCCGGATTGATGAACTTCCAGACCGTCATCACCGTTTTCACCTTGCTGATCGTCAATATATTTGATACGGTGGGAACATTAGTAGGATTAGCTGAAAAGACCGGCATCGTAAAGGCTGATGGAACGATCCCACACGTAAAGGAGGCGATGATGAGTGACGCTATCGGTACTACCTGCGGATCATTCCTGGGCTGCTCTACCATCACGACTTACATCGAAAGCGCCAGCGGCATTGCCGAAGGCGGAAAAAGTGGGGTTACGAGTTTTGTAGTAGGCATCCTCTTCCTGATCAGCCTGTTCTTAAGTCCTGTCTTTCTGATTATTCCAAGTGCCGCAACCAGTGGCGCCCTTGTCTTAGTAGGTGTATTGATGCTTGACAGTATGAAGAAGATCAACCTGAATGAAGTCGGCGAAGCCTTTCCTGCATTTATTACTATGATCACCATGGTGCTCTGCTACTCTATCGCCGATGGGATCACCCTCGGAATCCTCAGTTATGTAGTGATCAAACTCTGCACCGGAAAATATAAAGATCTGAATCCGACTCTGATTATTCTGAGCATCATTTTTGTTCTCAGTTTCGTGTTCAAGTAATTTTATTCTTACTCTCCTACTGCGGACAACAGCCGGCAGTTCCTGCTACTTATATAAGATTTATGCATAAAACAATAAAAGGATCCAGTCACCTGGATCCTTTTATAATAGATAAACAATAATCTTATTTCATTACTCTGCAGGAGCAGTAGCACTTGCTGACGACACACAATAGGCAGTTAAGAAACCACGCGCACCATTCGAAATATTAGTTGAAATATTTGTGGCCGGACCTCCGAACATAGGATTGGAACCATTCTCCTGATTAATGCAATCAGAGATAAAATCCCAATAATCCTTATTGATATTGCTGACCTGAAGCGTAATTTTATCGCCAGACGACATAAAAATCATATCCTTGGCATCATCATCACTGAACTGATCTTTATCCGTCCTGTCAAAGAAATAATGTATGGTCAGACCACGTATTTTCTGACCATTAAGGCTCATATCATCAAACAAGATATACTTGCTTATCGCATTATATAATTTGCCATTTATACTATATTTCCCGAAATAATAATTTTCATCCTTAGGATCAACAGCACTGATGTTCACGGCATACATCGTATAGTCCCCCTCCTTTATTTTCTCAATAGCTAAAGAGTCAAGATCCACCTTCTTCGGCATTTTACTCTCCGCGGTATAGGTTTCAACAGTACCATCATGATTGAAATCCATTTTCACTTGAAGACTATAAGTCCAGCCAGGTCTGCCTCGCATCTCGTCTCTGGTCATGTAAACGCCACTACCCACTGAGTCCTGAGTCAGG
>DHOX01000073.1:53588-74555 GCA_002409785.1 Prevotella sp. UBA5379
AATACCCTGTCTGATATTCTGGTCTGTAATCGTACCATAAATCACCGGTACATAGGCAGAATCTGTCGTCGGTATCGTCGTATCTTCCACACACGAATCAAGGAAAGCGGCAGATAGCAATACCATCATTGCCTTAAATACAAATATTCTTGCTTTCATCACTGGCTACGATTCAGAAATTAAAATTATAGGTAATTGAAGGAACGGCACCGAAAAGATAAATCATTTTAGCATGAGGGAATCCGTCATCCGTGTCCTGGTCGAAATACGTCATCCATGGATTCTTGTGCCAGTAGATGTTGTATACCGAAAAGACCCACTCTCCATGACTCCATTTTTTAGATTTAGGATGAGGATGGTATGTAGCAGAAACATCCAGACGGTGGTATGGCTTCCTGCGATCGTTGTTACGTCCTGAATAGATCGGATAATACTCACCATTAATTTCAAAGCGTCCGGTAGGATAAGTTACCGGTGCTCCTGTCGCAAAAACCCATTCAGCAGAAAAGTCCCATTTCTTATTCAACTGATATGAAGCAAGAACATTCACACTGTGTGTTTTGTCTGAAGGAGCCAGATAGGTTTTCCCATTATTAATTCCGGGAATGGTCCGCTCAGTACGAGCCAGGGTGTAGTTTACAAAACCGGTGAGACGACCCGTATTCTTTTTCACCATCAGTTCTACGCCACACGATTTCCCTGTTCCTGTACGAACTTCACCATCAAGTTTCTCATTGAAGAGCAATTGTGCATTATCCTTGAAGTCAATTACATTTCTCATCTTCTTATAGTACACCTCTGCAGAAGTTTCTATCGCATTATGATGGAAATTCCGGAAATAACCGAGAGAATAGAGATCCGCCTCTTGTGGCTTGATATTCGGACTAGCGGGGAACCATAGATCAAAAGGTGAACCAGAATCCGAATTATTAGCCATCTGCAAGAACTGTACATTATGAGAGAAACATGCTTTCAATGAAGATTTCTCATCTAACAGATATACCGCACTGGCTCTCAACTCAGGACGTATATAAGTATGGTATATCTTTCCATTCCCATAAACATGGAATCCTGTGGCCTGATAATTCTGATCATAGTTATAAACGATCCCTTTGCCGATATTCCTGAAAGCCGTAAACCGGGCGCCATAATTCAAAGAAAGATGCCGGTTGACCGTTTGCTCCAGTCCTATATACACATTATGTTCAAGGGCATAAGACCGCTGCATCCGGAAATCAGGGTATCCCGGGCGCTTGATCAATGCGGGATTTAACGAATGGAAGACAGAAGATGTCCCATAAGTCATCCTCAGTTTTTCTGAGAGCATGTAACTAAGATCCCAACGCAGTTCCAAGTCCTGAATATCGGACATCCAGTCTACCTTCGCCCCCGTAACAGTCCATACCAAATCATATTTATACCGGCTGTAATTCAAAGACAGTTTTGAGAACAAGTTATCAGAAAAGAGATGATTCCAACATCCTGAAATCAAAGAATTGCCATAACCGATCTTTCCAAAAGGTGCAATAAACCTGTCATAACCGTTATAAATGTTCAGATAAAACTTATCCTTTAAAGAAAAACGATGTGACATTTTTGCATCAATATCATAAAAATAAAGATATTCATTCTTCTTTTCCGGATCAGACGACATCCTGAGAAACACATCTGCATAACTGCGTCTGGCGCTGACGAGCCAAGAAGTATTCTTTCCTAAAGGTCCCTCAACAGTAAGCCTGCTTGAAATCAGCCCCAGGCCCCCCGTCCCCGTTATCTTTTCCGGAGAATCATCTTTCAGTTTGACATCCAACAATGACGATAACCTCCCGCCATATTTTATAGGCAAGTCACCCTTATACAGATCAGCACTTTCAACGGCATCATTATTGAATACGGAAAAGAAGCCAAACATGTGGGACGCATTATAGACATTCACATTATCGAGAAGGATAAGATTCTGGTCCATCGTTCCCCCCTGGACATTAAACCCGCAGCTCCCCTCCGACGGCACCTGCACCCCCGGCAACAATTGTATGGCTTTTATCACGTCCACCTCCCCCATCAACGCAGGGATTTTCTTGATCTCGTTTCCAGTAAGGCTCTGCAACCCGACGACAGTACCGGTCACATTGTTATCCTTTTTCTTTGACGAGACCACGACTTCTGAAATTACTACTTCTTTTGCATACTGTTTGTTATTTTTGATTTTCACCTTGCCAATAGAATCTATCACCGACTTTTCTTTCTGGGCATACAACATATGGGGAACGCCTACTAGCAACACACAATAAGAGGTTAATGCCAATCTTTTAATGTTCATTCCTTAATATCACCAGAAGACTTGTTTACATTGATTCCTGCATTAACACCACATTTTTTATGCTGCGAATTTACAAACAAATCACAACACAAAAGGAACATACTAAAAAACAACTTTTTCATTTTAAAAATTTAATTGTACTGAATCAACCGTACAAGTTTTGTCGAAATTCAACTTCACGGACAAGAGTTATAAAAGTGACTAGCACCCTGATGATCTATTACCTTTATAAGGTCATCATAAAACCCAATCATTCGAAATACAGACACCTTGTATTCTATAAACATAGAAAGACTGAAACTCCCCTATCTGTCCAAATCGTTTTTAATAAAAATAAACATTTGAATCTTTACTATTAACGATAAAGTCCTCAGCATATCGAGAATACATCCATCTTTAACCATAGCAGCTTGTATCATCAAGCCCAGTTCCTTCTGCCATTCCTGTCATGCCCCCCATAGCCTGTCAGTCGTTGTATACAAAATCGTCATCCATCAGATTCAGGCAAAACAGAAACGCCACGGCTCCTGTTGATCAGCCATGGCGTTTTTGCCTGTCAAAGGTATGAATGGTCCTTTCATCAAATATCTTCTCTTAAAAAATCATCTATCACCTCCCTGGAAGATAAATTTCCGGAATGACTGGCGATGAAACTCATCCTCTGCCCGGATAATCCGATAGACCTTCGTTGCCGGCAGCATCTTCAGGAATTTCTTATGATACAACTGCTGCAACTTCTTAATGTTCAAGTCTATCTCGTCACGTTGCTGAATAGCCTCTGTGCAGGCATGAGGATCATTACTGTTGATATGGCGATAAAAACGGAGCCGGTCAAAATAAACCCGCTCTTTCTCCTTCCATTCCCGGTAGACAGGAAAGAATCTAGACGCTTCAAAAGGGGTCAGACCAGCCTTAGATACAATATATTGCTCCATCTCTGCCTGCCAGCGCTCAGGATTAAAACCATTATGACCAAAGACAGACAGGGAAATTCCCATCAAAAAAACAAAAAGTACAAATAACTTTCTTTTCATCATCTAATGATTATTACCTTCTACAAGATCCGTATATATATCTTCATTATCCATCATTGCATAATCGGCAGCCTGATCAACGGTGATCGACTGTGCAGGCTTCTGAGCGGTCTGTACCGGTCGTGCATCCTTTCTGGAGAAAATCAGATTGAGAGAGAAAACAGCGGCAAGGATACTTGCTGCTATCAGACTGGCACGCCAGATAAAATGCTTGCGCGCTGCCCTCCGCCTTGAAGAAAGAGAACAAACCATGGGCACAGGTTTGTTCTGTGCGGCCAGACGCGCCATCAAACGCCCGGAAAAATCATCAAAATAACCATCAGGCACCCTGAAAGGTTGCTTCTTACCAAACTTTTTCTTAATGAACTCTTCCTTCTTATTCTTATTCATATTCATCTTCCCTTTCCTATTGAATTAGACGTGTATAGAAATGAAAAGTTTAATCATTTAATTTCAAAAAACGAGTAATCTTCTGCACAGCCAGATGATAGCTTGCCTTAAGAGCCCCCTCCGAAGTATTCAAAATCTGACTCATCTCCGAATATTTCATATTGTCATAATAACGAAGATTAAACACAGTACGCTGAACCTCAGGCAACAAGGCTATTGCCTCCCGAAGTAAAGCTTCAGCCCTGCCCCCATCAAAATAATCATCCGCAAGGAGCCGGTTAGCCACCATCTGATCCTCATCAGTACTGATGCCCGCAGCACTTTTCTTATGACGGAGAAAATCAAGAGCCTCATTGATTGCAATACGGTAGATCCAAGTAGAAAGATTCGATTTGCCCTGAAACTGTGATAATTTCGACCAGATCTTAAGGAACGTATTCTGTAGGACATCATCGGTATCTTCATGGACCAAGACGATACGACGGACCTTCCAGTACAAAGGTTTGTTGTAAACTTGTACAAGTCGCTCAAATCCTTTTTTGAAAGTGGAAGGAGATCCGAGCAAGCGTAAAATTTCTATGTCATCTTTATTCACTGATAATTTTTTAAAAAATGCAGGATCACATGATCATAGCCATAAACATCATCATATTTTTCCAGATGTCCGTCTTTCTTCGGATAGAGTGTATAATAAGTGATATAAAGAGGAATGGCAGGTTCCACCTTTACCGAATTAACGAGCAGTTGACGGTTGAGGTGAGCGTCCTGCCGGTGATCTTCCTCATCCTGCCCCATCTGCCGGTGATCAAAAGGGTGTTGGAGAGAAGAAATGTCCGCCAACATGGAATAACGGATCTGACCGATCAGATGAGGATCTTTTTTGCTCAGAAGGAACACTGCCAGACCGAAAGGTTTCTGCACCCGGATACAACCATGGCTCACACCCCGATCTTCTCTCGAGAAAAATCCTCTTGAAGAAGTATCATGGATATAGATCGAGAAATTATTCCTGAACCGGAAGATGATCCTGCCCAGCGCATTTCCTTTCCCCCCTTCTTGGATGACAGCATAGTCAGGACTTAAAAGCATACTTCTGCTGGCATGGACGGGATTGACTCTTCCCCCACTTTTCCTCTCTTCTATAAAGAACCGCTTATTTTCAAAGTAAGCCTCTTCGCCCGCATGCCGGGCAACACTTTTTTTGATAATACTCTTCGGAATGATCCACTGAGGATTAATGTCCATTCGATAGATCGAACTCACCAGCAAAGGGGTTTTGGTCTCTCTGGTCCCGCAGCCCATACGCATGGACAGGTCCTTA
The DNA here is from genome assembly GCA_002409785.1 of Prevotella sp. UBA5379. GTDB lineage: Bacteria > Bacteroidota > Bacteroidia > Bacteroidales > Bacteroidaceae > Prevotella. The sequence continues at coordinate 58,654 of DHOX01000073.1, forward strand.
TAACCATCCACAGCATCAAGTCTGAAGGAGGGGATATTCACGATCACATACTTTCTGTGACGTTGAGGATAGTCCTTTAAGCGCCAGCGGCACCTCTCCAGATTACACAGGATGAGCTCCCTGGCCTCTCTTGTCCGCGCCCTTTTGAGCAGATGCAACAGTCTGCTATAAAAAGGCCTCGTGGGCTGGATCTCCCGTAAAAAACCTGCAATACTATCCTGTCTCACTTTCCAGAGCGCCAGGGCATAGAATCGTTTCGTGGCATGTTCCATGGGGATATCAAAGAGTTGATGATACTTTACCGGAGAAGGTGTATCTGAAGACTGCCCGTCCACAGCATCCAGATGATTGAACACATAGTCCGGGTTCATGAACCCGAAGCGCTGGCCGACGGCATAACGGAAATAACCCTTGGTCAAATTATATTCCAGCCGTCCCATGACCACATTGATATTGTTGACACGGTCAAAATGCAAATGGCGGATTCTGTATAAGTCCCGCTCGATCTGGCGGACGCGGAACTGGCGTGGGGAAAAGCCCATTCCCCTGACCGTTTTCAGCCAGGAAAGAAGGGTGTCAGCACGTGCGTCTACCCCGTGGCGGTCAATCCATATAAAAGTCCCCTTGTTCTGATAATAATGACGTATCCAATAATCCGTAGTCAGGGAATCCTTATCGTATGCCATGCAACTGTCTATTTCAGACCGGATACGGAAAGAATTCTGGGCAAAAGTATTTGATCTCAGCCCGGAAAAGGAATCAAGAGATATTCGTGTGTTCGGATTAGCTGCCTTATTTTCGCATGCAGAAAGACTACAAAACACACACAACAAGGGTCCAATAAACTTTAATAATTTCAAAATTGATAGAATTTGACAATCATTTGACGAACGGTCTCACCTCTCATAAAGATAGAACACCTTTCCGGCAAGATCAAGATAGATACTCTCCCCATTCGACTCATTCACTCCTTTTCACTCTGATTAAATTCTTGTATAAAGATATAACAGCACTCTATTCCCTTCTTCACAGCAGAATCTGGACCTGTTAAGGATTGTTAATATCGAAAGAGTCACCTTCATGGGTCAGACAACTATTTGGGAACACCTCTTTGGCTTCAGCGAGCATGACCTTTTCATCATCATACCGCGCGCTGTAATGTCCCAGCAATAATTTCCCTGCACCTGAGGCCCTGGCCACCAGTGCGGCCTGCTGGGCTGTACTGTGATAATATAATCGGGCCCTTTCCTGATCTGCCTGGATATAAGTTGATTCATGATAGAGCAGGCTGACCCCGCTCACCTTCTTATACAACTCAGGCATATATTTTGTATCACTGCAGTATGCATAAGAGCGGGGAAGATCAGCAGGTTCCACGAAGCAAGCATTCGGAATCACCTCCCCATCCTCTGCGGTCCAGTCAGCACCTAATTTGATATTATTAATCTGGGAGACCGGCACATCGTAACAGTCGATCATATCCCGACGAATATGAGGAAGCGTAGGCTTCTCGCGGAACAGATAACCACAGCATGGTATACGATGGACCAGAGGAAGGGTCTCTACCGTCAGACTATGATCCTCATAGATGATTTTCTGGAGAGTAGTGTCTACAGGATGGAAACGTATTTGAAAATTCAGCCCCTGACAGAAAAAGTCAATTTCCTTTTTCAATAGAGGGCCATAGTAAGCTGGTGCGTAAATATGCAAGTCCGCCGTCCTGCCGACCATCCCGAAAGTGCTGATCATCCCCAACAGTCCGAAACAGTGGTCTCCATGAAGATGAGAGATGAATACGGCTGATATTTTCGTAAACCTGATTTTATAACGACGCAACTGACTTTGTGTGCCCTCTCCGCAGTCTATCATAAAGAGTTTACCCCGGATCTCTATAATCTGGGAAGAAGGGTGATGTTTCAGCGTAGGCATCGCCGACCCACACCCCATGATATGTATTCTGAATGGTTCCAATCTCTATTTCTGACGCTTAAAGGCAAAGATGCCCGCATGATTTTCAAGGTAGAGGCTGTCAGCACCCAGATTGTCTATCGTAAACGTATCCCTGCTCAAGACTAATTTTCCATTATAAATTTTCCACGAGGTCCAAGGATGAGTTTCCGCCTTGACATAATTCTTTACGGTTCCCCCCTCAAGAATTTCAAAGTTCTTATCAATACTTGTCCATTTGCCCATCAATGCCGTAAGATTGATCACATTAGTTGCTATACAGTCGCCATTCCCCTTGTGTCCGATGACAGCCATACGATCACCCACGAACAGTCCACCTTTGACCACGGGTTCTGTCTCATCCTCATCAATCAGATAATTAATGGTATCCCCTGCATCTGTAATCAATTCTATGGTATGCATTGCAGTCCCATCACCGCACACCCCATATATAGTAGAATCGGATCCGCCGGCAGTAGCAGAATCTTCTGTCTTTGCAGAGTCAGAATGGTGTGCCTGCCTATGGTTCTTACAGCCTGCAATGATTAAGACACTGATAAGTGCAATACTCATCAAAAGAATATTTTTCTTCATGATCTTTCTTTATTTTTAGCTTCATTCCAAAGTTTATCCATATCCTCTAAAGTAACCTCCTTGAAGGTTTTATCCCCCTCTTCTATTTTCTTCTCTACATAGTTGAAACGCCTGATGAATTTCTGATTGGTATGTTCCAGGGCATTATCCGGGTTGAGATGATAAAGTCGGGCGGCATTGATGACAGAGAACAAGAAATCCCCCAGTTCACTGGTTGACCGCAAGGAGTCTTCCCGGCGGAGTTCCGTTTCCAATTCGTCCAGTTCCTCACGGACTTTCCCCCAGACATCACCCTTATCCTTCCAGTCAAATCCTACGTTCCTCGCTTTATCCTGGATCCGATAAGCCTTGATGAGAGAAGGCAAGGCGTCAGGTACGCCCCCCAGGACGGTCCTGTTGCCATCTTTCTCCTTCTGCTTGATCTGCTCCCAGGTAGCCTCCACCTCATTTGCCGTAGAAGGAGGAAACTTATTCGGAGCACGACGGACCTCCGAGACATTCGCAGCGGAGGAGTGAGATAAAGGCTGCTGAGAAGAATGCCCTGTATCCTCATGCCGGTAGACCACCTGGCCCTGGGCATTGATCTCCAGCATCGGATCACTTACCCGCCATTGCGGATGCTCCTGAGAAGAAGCTGTAGGATTCTTCAGCCAGTTGATGAACGGATGACGGAACATCAGTTTGTCAGCCTCCTGATTACAGACATCAGCGATGTCAAATTCCCCCTCTTCATCTCCCATCAGACAATAGAAGATGACATGCTCCATCACATCGCCCAGCTCCTTCATGATATTGTGATCATCCTTTTTCATCACCGCATCACAAAGTTCAAAGACCTCCTCGATGGTGTTAGGCCTGAGACTTTCAAAAGTTTGCTTGCGATCCCACGGACATTCCTTGCGCAAACGATGCTGCACATCCAGCAACCGCCCGAAGGCCGCTAATTTTTCTTCCCTGCTATGCACCCTTTTCAACTTAATGAATCTTAACTTTCAATCTATATTCTGCGCAAAGGTACAAATAAATAGAATAAGAAAACCATACAATCGCACATTTTCGTAAAACAAAAGGATTAAACCGTTGATTTTTTCACTATTAAAAAGAAAATTAGTACATTTGCACCATTATATCTCTATAGGGAAACGAAAGGGTGCATCCTGATGATTAGAGGATCCTTACATTTCTCCTAATTGGGAAGATCAGAAATAAGGGAAGAATTTAATAAAATCAGTATATAAAATGGAATTAGCAAGTAAGTATGACCCACAAAATGTAGAATCAAAATGGTATCAGTACTGGATAGATCACCATCTCTTCAGTTCTCACCCTGACGAACGTGAACCTTATACCATCGTTATTCCGCCTCCAAATGTAACAGGAGTGCTGCACATGGGGCACATGCTGAACAATACCATACAGGACATCCTTGTAAGACGGGCCCGGATGGAAGGTAAAAATGCCTGCTGGGTACCCGGAACAGACCATGCAAGTATCGCTACTGAAGCTAAGGTCGTCAACAAACTCGCCCAGGAAGGCATCAGGAAGACCGATCTGACACGGGAGCAATTCCTCGATGAAGCCTGGAAATGGACACGAGAGCATGGGGGGATCATCCTGAAGCAATTACGCCGCCTCGGATGCTCCTGTGACTGGAACCGGACAGCTTTCACCATGGACGAAACCCGCAGCAAGGGGGTGATCAAGGTGTTTGTCGACCTGTATAAGAAAGGCTATATCTATCGGGGAGCACGCATGGTCAATTGGGACCCGAAAGCCCAGACCGCATTATCCGACGAAGAGGTAGTCTATAAGAACGAACATTCCAAACTCTATTATCTGAAATACCGTGTCGTCGAGCAAGATTGTGAACGTGCAGACAAAGAGAATGTCATCCATCATGATGACAAGGGATTCTATGCCGTCGTTGCCACCACTCGTCCAGAGACAATAATGGGTGACTCCGCCATGTGCATCAATCCCAAGGACAAGAAAAACACGTGGCTCAAAGGCAAGCATGTCGTCGTGCCTCTTGTTAACCGGACCATTCCGGTCATTGAAGATGATTACGTAGATATAGAATTCGGCACAGGCTGCCTGAAGGTAACGCCGGCACACGATGTCAACGACCACGCGCTGGGCCTGAAACACCACTTGGAGACCATTGATATTTTCAACGACAATGGGACGATTTCCAAGGCAGCCGGATTATATGTAGGACAGGACAGGATGGTCGTCAGGAAACAGATTGCCATTGATCTGGAAAAGGCAGGACTGATGGAACAAGTCGAAGACTACGACAATAAAGTAGGATTCTCTGAACGCACCAACGTACCTATAGAACCGAAATTGAGCACACAATGGTTTCTGAGCATGAAGCATTTTGCCGCTCTAGCCTTGCCGCCGGTAATGGATGATACCATCGAATTCTATCCTAAAAAGTACAAAAATACCTACCGTCACTGGTTGGAGAACATCAAGGACTGGTGCATCAGCCGGCAGTTGTGGTGGGGACACCGCATCCCGGCCTACTACTATACCACGGTAGAGGGCCATAAGGACTTTGTCGTCGCCGAGAATGCAGAGGAAGCCTTAAAACTGGCTCAGGAAAAGAATCCGGCAGTCCGGGCTGGTGATCTGGAACAAGAGAGTGACTGCCTGGATACCTGGTTCTCCTCATGGCTGTGGCCCATTTCCGTCTTCGACGGGATTAACCATCCGGACAACCCAGATATAAAATACTACTATCCCACCAATGATCTGGTCACGGGCCCGGATATTATTTTCTTCTGGGTGGCCAGGATGATCATGGCCGGTTACGAATACAAGGGGACCTATCCTTTCAAGCATGTTTACTTCACCGGTATTGTCAGGGATAAACAGGGGAGAAAGATGAGCAAGAGCCTGGGAAACTCTCCTGATCCGATCACGCTGATTGACAAATATGGCGCTGATGGCGTGCGCATGGGAATGATGCTGAGTGCTCCTGCAGGCAATGATATTCTCTTCGATGAAAGCCTGTGTGAGCAAGGGCGTAATTTCAACAATAAGATATGGAACGCCTTCCGGCTGATAAAAGGATGGCAGACAAAGGACACAGAGCCTTCGGAAGCCTGCCAGGTTGCCGTAAAGTGGTTCGATGCCCGCCTGAAAGTTGCAAATGATGAGATGAACAAACAGTTTAAGGGGTATCGCATCTCGGAAGCGCTGATGACAATATACCGCTTGTTCTGGGATGAATTTTCCGGATGGTATCTGGAAATGATCAAACCAGAATATGGTCAGCCTCTTGATAAAAAGACCTATCAAGCTACCCTGGGATTTTTCGAGAACCTGCTGAAAATGCTGCATCCGTTCATGCCGTTCATCACAGAAGAACTATGGCAACATATCTATCCGCGCAAAGACGGCGAGAGTATTATGGACTCAATCCTTCAGATACCCGTCCCCACTGATGATGAGAGAAAACTGTGTGATCAGATAGAGGATGTCAAACAGGTGGTAAGTGGGGTCAGGACCGTACGTAATCAGAAAAATATTGCTCCTAAGAAACCGCTTGTCCTCCAGTCTATCAATCACCATCAGGCAGATGCATGGAGCGCCGTCATCCTGAAGATGGCAAATCTCTCCAAGATGGAAACCGTCATGGATAAGTCTGCTGATGCCAGTGGCTTTATGGTAGGCACGAATGAGTTTGCCGTACCTGTGGGTGATCTGATTGACGTGGACGCAGAGTTGTCCAAGGCTCAGTCACAACTGCAGCATTTCGAGAATTTCCTGAAAGGGGTGAAGGCCAAACTCGGCAACCAGAATTTTGTCTCCCATGCTCCCGAGGCTGTAGTGGCACGTGAGCGCAGGAAACAGAGTGACGCGGAGGAAAAAATTCAGACCTTAAAAGAAACGATAAGTGAGCTTAAAAAGAAATAAAAACGTATGAAAGCGAAGGAAAAGCGCTTCTTCATAGTAGGCATATTCAGTCTCCTTCTGATCTTCGCCTTAGGCAGTTGCAGTAGTGGAGACGGGATTACGGACAGTGACGACAGTGGCGTCAACCAGCAGACCCTCCTCGTCTATATGCCCTGGACCGGTTCAAGTTCGGATGATGGGCTCTATTCCATTTTCCAGGAAAATCTGGACAGCATTGAGAAGGGGATCAAAAATGCAGGAGGGTTAACCAACAAAAGGGTTTTGGTCTTTCTCAGTACGTCTGCAACCCAATCTGAGTTGTATGAGATTACTTACAGCCAAGGAGGATTCACCCACAAGCACATCAAGGATTACAGCGGCAACTTTTACACCTCAGCTTCAGGGATCACTGAAATCCTTGACGACATGAAAGCAAATGCGTCCGCTTTAAACTACGCCCTGATTATCGGCAGTCACGGGACAGGATGGACCTACAAGGATGACTGGACAAATTATCCCAATAGCCGTGCGTTATTCACTTACAACAAGGCCAACAGTCCAATCAAGACACGTTTCTTCGGGAGCGTCACAGACTTGAAGAACTACGCCACCGATATTCCTACCCTCGCAGAAGGCATCGCTGATGCAGGAATCAAATTCCAATATATTCTCTTCGATGACTGTTATATGGCAAATGTTGAAACCGCTTACACCTTGCGTAACGCCGCCTATTTCTTAATCGCTTCCACCAGCGAGGTCATGGATATAGGAATGCCTTATACAAAAATGTGGAATAACCTGAGCTCCAGTGCACCATCCTACACTTCAATTGTATCTGCATTTTACGACTTCTACAAGAGTTATACCTATCCTTTCGGCGCACTTTCAGCTATTGACTGCAGGAAGATGAATGGTCTTGCTGCCATCATGAAAAAGATCAATGAGAGCTATTCCCTCCCTGAGTCTTATCGTGACAGCATCCAGGGGGTCGGAGGGTTCAGTTTACCTTTGTATTATGACTTTTATGATTACGTGGATCACCTTGAAGATGCTGACCACAACAAGGTAGCAGCCTCTCTCCTGAAATCGTGTCAGGATACCCTTTCGTCACTCATCCGGAGTACTGCTCATACTGACAGCCTCTATACTGCATTGAGAAATGGAAACAATTTCATTATTGTCAAGAATTATTGTGGCATAGCCACGTCTGATCCGAGCATCAACAGTGTGGCCTTGAAAGGGAAAGAAAAGACCGACTGGTGGAAAGCAACCCATTAAATTCAATTTTCATCATTTAGCTTATCGTCATGGAATATTTTATGATCGAAAATGGTCAACAGACCGGCCCGTTTACAATTGATCAACTTGCACAGAAGCATATTACTTCTGAAACACTCGTATGGGCAGAAGGCATGTCTAACTGGACCCCTGCATGGCAGGTGGAACAACTGAAGTATATCCTTACCGGAAGTCCTCAGCCTACTCCTCCTCCCTATTCTCCGCGAAATACACAGCAGCCTGGTTCTTATGCCACTCCGCAGGGCGGAGAAAACCAGAATGAGGCGGCTGACCGAAACGGTGCAGGAAACTATACCACTGAAACGGCCGGCACAGGGGGCGGCTATGAAGGTACCATCCCTCCACAGGACAATCAGGAAAACACCCTTGACAAGAACGGGAAAAAGAAGAACCACACGCCATGGCTGATTGCTTTAGCCATTTTGATCGTCGCCTTGCTCTTTTTCATCTTCACTAACCCGAGCAAGCAGGATCATGAAAACGCCATCAAGAATGAAATCACTACGGCTGTAGAAAAAGCTTCGAATGATAACCAGAATGAGGAAACAGATGACCTCTTCACTCAGGGATTCAGCATGATCACGAAAATGATTGCAGGAACATTCTTTGATACTGCACTGGACACTTTATTACAGTATCATAACTATGTTTTCTTTTCAAAAACAACGGTTCACCTTGATGGCAGCAACCATATCGTAAGTTTCGGTATTCTGGGAAAGGTACATACCATCAATGAGGATGATATTCTGAAGGTCCTCAGTAAGGTTAATCCGACACGAATTGACGTGCAGAGCCAAAGTCCGGATCAGCTCCAGGATCAAAATGATGCGGCAAACCAGCAAGATGACCAAGAGGTTTCCGGTGAGGGTGAAAACGTGAACAATGGTTTCCAACCGTCTAACGGCCAATCTGCTGATCAGATTGCTACCCGGATCAGTAATAAGGTAGAAAAGCAAGTGGAAAAGAAAATAGATAAGGAGATCAACCAGGTCACGGACTCTACGACCATAGACCGCCTTATCAACAGGGTCATGGATATGTTCGGCATCCATTAAACCATTATCCTCAGCCGTCGATGGTTACTCATAGTCATCAATGACCCCATTGAGGAAATCCATCATCGGCTTCCCCACTTTGAAGTCTTCAGCTATCGTATCAAGCCACTGGTCACCGTTAAAGAAATCATCATCAACACGAATCCAAGTGGCAAAATCCTTCATCCGCAGATACTGAATGTAGGGATAGTCTTTCGGGAATCCTTTAGGGGCAGTCTTCAGATGACTGAGGCCGAATCCTTTGGGGCTGATTACAGATCCTCTGTCGTCAGTCTTTCCTTCATCAGGATAACCGAAAAGAGAAATGAATTTTCCATTCTCTACCGCCCTTCTCCAGGTATCTATATTGCCCATGATCTCATTTCTGACAGAGGTCAGGATATTGGTCGGCAACCAATAGCATCCCTGGGAAATAAGGCAATGGCCAGGCTGAACATGAAGATAATAGCCGCACCGAAGTGATTTCTTCCCATGTGCACAAATAAATCCACCGAAATGGTTTTTATATGGGGACTTATCAGGGGAAAAACGAATATCACGGTAAAAGCGATACATACAGTCCTTTGCCGTCAAATGGGCTATTTCCGGGTCAAACTCAGAGATCGTGGCAATAGCTTGATCCACTCCTGCCCCAAAGTCATCCTTACAAGCCAAGAATTCGTCTCTATGACTGGCAAACCATTCCCGGTCATTATGAACGGAAATGCCTTTAAGAAAATGATTAATCTTCTGAATATGCATAGTACATCAAGATTTGAGAACGATAAGGCTGAACCTTACTTTTCCAGTTTGCTCCCCTCAAGAAGTTTAGGGCAATATGGATTAAAGAAACACTTATCACATTGAGGATGCAGACTTTTGCAGATGTAACGTCCATGCAAGAGCAACCAGTGATGAGCCTTAGACAAATCTGCCGAAGGAATATGTGCTGTCAGATAATCCTCCACCTTACGAGGGGTATCTGCGCTCTGCGGGACCAGTCCCATCCGATGGCTCACCCGATAGACATGGGTGTCGACAGCCATGACCGCCTTTCCGAACCAGACCGCCTGCAGCACATTAGCAGTCTTGCGCCCTACTCCCGGCAACTTGACCAATTGATCCGGTCCGGAAGGAACTTCACCTCCAAAATCAGAAACGAGCATACGGCTCATCTCTGACAGATGACGGGCTTTAGAATTCGGATAACTCACTGAATGGATATAAGTCAGTATATCCTCCGGAGAAGCCTGCGACATAGCACGGGCATCAGGATAACGCCGGAACAAATCCGGTGTTATCTCATTGATGCGTTTGTCCGTACACTGGGCACTCAGCAGAGTAGCCACCAGCAATTGAAAGGCACTTCCAAACATTAACTGGGTCGTTACTTGCGGCTCTGTCCTCCTGAAATAAGAGAGGACATAACGATAACGCTCTTCTCTGGTCACCTTTCAGAATCTCCTATTTTGCAGTGGTGTTAAGTTTGCCCTTATATGCCTTGTTCAGACCGGCAATGACCTCATTGGTAATGTCGTAAGCCTTGTTGGCATACAAAAGATTGTCACCACTCTTGCTGAAGATAATGGAATATTTCTTATCCTTGTTGTAAATCGTCAGATAATGGGAAATGGAGTCATGCAAGGCCTTGTTATACTTGCTCTGCTCAGCCTGGAATTCATTTCCCAGACGCTGCTGCAAACTTTGCAAGTCTGCCTGTTGTCTCTGAAGACCTTCCTGGATAGCCTGGGCCTGCTCACGCGTGTAGGCATTCTGCTGCACCTTCTGCTGGAAATTTGCAGCGGCAGCCTGCAACTGTTGTCCCCGGGCATTAATGGTATTCTGAATGTTGATACTCTTCTTCTGCAGCAGTTGGGAATACTGTTTTGCAAACGCATATTGCGTCATGATAGAGTCAACTTCCACATAGGCAACCTTGAGATTGGCAGGAGCTTTCGCAGTTTCAGACTCCGGTTCTACCTGAGGTTGCTGTTTGTTACAAGACGTCATGCCGAGAGCAGTAATCGCAACAACGGCAAGCGTTCCCAAAATGTTTTTTTTCATTTCTTTTATTTTAGTTCTTATTGTTTTTCAAAATGGAACAGTTGTCCGGTCTCCCTTCTCATTCAGACACCGCCTTCCGGATGCCATGGGCTTCCCGGTCCTGCTCAAGGACACAGTGGATACCCTGTTTCCGCAAGGCTGGATTGTCTTCAACATGCGGTGATGAAAACCTTCCGTTTTTTCTTAAAATCAGCTTAATCGCTAACAAGGCGAAACTAATAGCAATAATTAACACGCTGAATAGTAATATTTCAATCATTTTCCTTATTTTTGCAATACCTTCATGGCTAAATCAGTGACAAAGATAATAGTTTTGAGGTAATTAACAAAATAAAAAGAGATAAAAAGAAGTATTTTTTAATAATAGAAAATAAAATGAATAAGAGTGAACTTAAACCTGCTCGCGTCTTTGAGCAATTTGCTGAAATCAACAAAATTCCCCGTCCGTCAAAACACGAGGATAAAATGATTGCGTATTTGAAAAAATTCGGTAAAGATCATCATCTGGAAACAAAAGAGGATGAAACAGGAAACATCCTGATCCGTAAGCCGGCTACAAAGGGTTATGAGAACTACCCTACTGTCATTCTGCAATGCCACATGGATATGGTCTGCGACAAACTGGTAGATGTTGACTTTGATTTCTCCAAGGACACCATTCAGACTTATGTCGACGGTGACTGGCTGAAAGCAAAAGGAACAACGCTGGGTGCCGATGATGGTATCGGTGATGCTATTGAACTCGCTATCCTGGACAGCGACGATATAGAACATGGTCCGATAGAATGTGTATTCACACGCGATGAGGAGACACAGCTCACCGGGGCCATCGGCATCAAACCGGGATTCATGACCGGAAAATACCTGATCAATCTGGATTCCGAAAACGAAGGTGAATTATTCGTATCCTGTGCAGGAGGGAGGAGCACGATTGCAACTTTCAGGTTTGAACGCGAAGTTGCCCCTAAGGATTATGCTTTCCTCGAAGCATCCGTCAAGGGTCTCAAGGGTGGCCATTCTGGCGATGATATTGAGAAAAAACGTGCAAATGCCATTAAGATCCTGACCCGTTTCCTCTATATAGAACAAGAAAAGATGTCGTTATTACTGGCAGAATTCAATTCTGGCAAAATGCACAATGCGATCCCCAGGGACGGCAAGATCTTATTTGCGATCCCCAAGGCCAAAGAGGATGAGGTGAAGGCAGACTGGAAAGCCTTTACGGGAAAAGTAGAAGACGAATTCCACGTCACAGACACCAATATGGTCTGGAGCATCACTAAAGGCAAGGTCCAGCCGGTGATGCCGCAAAAGGTGTCCATCCCTCTCGTGCGGGCCTTGCAAGCCATCGACAACGGCGTGTTCGCAATGTGCCAGGATCAGGCCCTTGCCTGGATGGTAGAAACCTCCAGTAATGTTGCCAGCGTAAAGACGGACAATGAACAGGTGGTTATCGTATCAAGCCAGCGGTCCAACGTGATGAGCAACCTGGACAATATCTGCAATTCTGTCAAGGCTGCCTTCCAGTTGGCCGGTGCTCAGGTGGAAGCAACTGACGGCTACCCTGCCTGGAAAATGAATCCGGACAGCAAACTGGTAAAAGTGGCAGTTGACGCTTATAAGACTCTTTTCCATAAAGAGCCGAAAGTAAGAGGAATCCACGCAGGTCTGGAATGTGGTCTCTTCAGTGAGAAATATCCCGATCTGGATATGGTCAGCTTTGGCCCTACCCTGAAAAATGTCCATACTCCGGATGAAATGCTCTATATCCCAAGTGTCCAGATGGTATGGGATCACCTGCTTCTCATCTTAAAGAATCTTGATGCTTGAAAATGCTTATGAAAGCAAGGTCCTTTTTCATTCTGATGCTGTTCCTGCTTCTTTTTACGGGATGCGGAGAGCAGCACCAGAGTAAAGTGCTGGTCAGAAATTTCTTGAATAAGAATCTGGTGTACAGTGACATCAGTGAGGACCGCTACAGTGATATGGACTCAACAACACATGTCACGAAAGACCGTATAGAGAAGATGCATGAAATCACAGGTAAAATGCCGGAATTCCGCCATGGCATTCAATATGGGGTCCCTACCTCTACCTTAATGTATATGACGGTCAGCTACAAGATTACCCGTAACAATGGGAAAGTGAAACATTTCCAGCAGACCTTCTATATGGACAGAAATCTGACAGGAATCGTTGCTTTCAAGAATAACTGACTTTACAGGGGGATCTGTATAGGTTGAATCCTGACGGTTCAGCCATATTCCTATAGAACAGGTTCTGACTATGCTTGATAGTCAGAACCTGATTTTTTTATCCTGACAGGAAGTAGGCTCACACTTTCATTGTCAGACCATAAACAGACATGACACTCCTCACCCGTCCTGAGACCGATTACCTTCCCCGGATCATTTCTGGCACATATTTTGCAAGAGCTACCCATGAGTCTTTCATTCCTCAGGGTGAACCCGCCTGCCAAGGGCGATAAGATGCCATAACAAGGGATGTCAGTCTCCATAAAACGTATACAGTTGAAAATTATAATCAAAAAATCATATTGATATGGCAAAGAAAGGTAATATCGGGGTTACTACAGAAAACATCTTCCCCGTCATTAAAAAATTCTTATATTCTGATCATGAAATCTTCTTACGGGAGATGGTATCCAATGCCGTTGATGCTACCCAGAAGTTGAAAACACTTGCAGAAAAGGGTGATTTTAAAGGTCAACTTGGAGATCTGACCGTGAGGATAAAACTGGATGAAAAAGCGAAGACCATCACGATCAGTGACCGGGGCATCGGAATGACAGAGGATGAAATCGACAAGTATATCAATCAAATAGCCTTCTCTGGGGTCAATGATTTCCTGACCAAATACAAGGATAATGCAAACGCGATCATCGGACATTTCGGATTGGGATTCTATTCTTCTTTCATGGTCAGTGACAAAGTAGACATCGTGACCAAGAGTTATAAGGAAGGAGCCAAAGCTGTAAAGTGGAGTTGTGACGGTAGCCCGACGTTTGAAATATCAGAAGCTGACAAACCGGACAGAGGTTCTGATGTGATCCTGCATATCAGTGATGACTGTAAGGAATTCCTGCAGAAAGAAAAGATCACCGAGCTCCTCAACAAATACTGCAAGTTCATGCCTGTCCCCCTCGCGTTCGGCAAGAAAACGACCTGGAAGGACGGCAAACAGGTGGATACTGAGGAAGACAATATTATCAACGACATAGAGCCGTTGTGGACCAAGAAGCCTTCTACACTGAAGGATGATGATTATAAGAAATTCTATAAAGCCCTCTATCCCATGGAGGATGAACCTCTGTTCTGGATCCACCTGAATGTAGACTTTCCCTTTACCCTCACCGGAATTCTCTATTTCCCTCGCATCAAGAGCAATATCGACCTGCAACGCAATAAGATCCAACTCTATTGCAATCAGGTGTTCGTCACCGACCATGTCGAAGGGATCGTGCCAGACTTCCTCACCCTGCTCCATGGTGTGATTGATTCTCCGGATATTCCTCTGAATGTAAGCCGCAGCTATCTTCAGAGCGACGCCAACGTGAAAAAAATCTCTATCTATATCACGAAGAAAGTAGCCGACCGGCTGCAGGAGATCTTCAAGAGCGACCGCAAAGATTATGAGAAGAAATGGGATGACCTCAAGATCTTCATCAATTATGGCATGTTGTCCCGGGAAGACTTCTATGATCGTGCCAAAGACTTTGCTCTCTTCAAGGATGTCGATGGCAAGCATTTCACTTTTGATGAATACAAAACACTCATCAAGGATAATCAGACTGACAAGGATGGCAATCTTATCTACCTCTATGCTACCAACAAAGATGAGCAATATTCATTTATCCAGACCGCCAAAGACAAAGGTTACAGCGTGCTCCTGATGAATGGAGAACTGGATGTGCCGATGGTAAGCATGCTGGAACAGAAATTCGAAAAATCCCGTTTCAGTCGTGTGGACGCTGATGTGATTGACCGCTTGATTGTCAAGGAGGCTCCGAAGAAATCTGATTTGGATAAGGACCAGAGTGACAATCTGACAGAACTGTTCCATTCACAGATGCCGAAAATCGATAAGGCTCAGTTCATGGTGGAGGTACAAGCTCTCGGCGAAGAAAGCCAGCCCATTGTCATCACGCAAAGTGAATATATGCGGCGGATGAAGACGATGAGCCATTTCCAACCGGGAATGAGCTTCTATAACCAGATGCCGGACAGCTATGTCCTGGTCATCAACAGTGACCATCCGGTAATCAAGAAGGTTATTGAGGAAGAGGAAAGCAAGAACGCAACCGCGCTGAAACCGATCCTGAGTGAACTGAAAGGATGCCAGGCTCGTCTGGCTGCCATCCATCAGGAGCAAAGCAAGAAAAAAGCTGAGGAGATTACAGAGGCGGAAAAAGATGACCTCAAGAATACAGAAAAGGCGGTCAATGATCAGCGTGAGAAAAGGAATAAGATCCTGGATGATTATGCTGCCGGCAATGCTGTCGTTCACCAACTTATCGATCTGTCCCTCCTCCAGAATGGCATGCTGAAAGGAAAGGCTTTGGATCAATTCATGAAACGCTCCGTCGAAATGATTAAGGCCTGAAGGCCCATCCTCTCATCATGAAACAGGCATGCAGACGGATGGCTTGAAGGTAAAAAAAGTTTTGAAAAGTTTTGGTTTTTAGAAAATAAAACTGTACCTTTGCAATCGCTTATAAAAAGTGGGCCCCGTAGCTCAACTGAATAGAGTATCTGACTACGGATCAGAAGGTTCAGGGTTTGAATCCCTGCGGAGTCACATTTTAAATAAGTTTGCAAATCTCTGGGGCTCCGTAGCTCAACTGAATAGAGTATCTGACTACGGATCAGAGGGTTCAGGGTTTGAATCCCTGCGGAGTCACAAAAGGGGAAACATCTATCATGATATTTCCCCTTTTTCAGGTTTAACCCTTTCCTGTATATAGCAAATTCAGGGTTCAATAATTCAAATTACACCTTCATACGTAAGACCTTAAATTCACTAACGTTGACACCTGATTCA
>DHOX01000073.1:74729-85932 GCA_002409785.1 Prevotella sp. UBA5379
ACCATTTTGGGGAAGCAAAATGCACCATATCGGCCACAATTGACTATGGTCGTGAAAATCAGTGACTATGATTCTTATTGTTAAAAAAATAATGTTGTCTGAAACATACTTACCTCAAGCCAACTGCCCATAGCCAATAGACCGGTCACCGGAGAAACTTTAGAAATTTTCAAATCAAACTATACATAAACATATTCTCCAGGACCGTCATCTCCGCCCAGAACACAGGATGACAATGATTCTCCTTCCGCATGAAAAGGAAGAAAAAAACATAAGGGAACCACGCTAAAAGGAGAATTGGATGATTCAGCAGAATACAGGTCTGACAGGCTACACAAGTAATCACTCCCCCCACGTCATGAAAAATTGCGCCATGAGTACGAAACACCGGAGTAATAATAGCCATAAACATGCCTAAGGCCGTTATATAAGTCAGGAATCTCGTCCCCGGAGAACTTTTCCTGTACATCACCGGAAGGACATAGACTGCCAGGAAAAGCATATAGGCCATAAACTCCCAGTGGTGTTTCGCCACATAGGAAATCTCGGAGATACTGGCCAGAGGCTCCCCCTTCTTATAGGTCATGTAAATGATATAGATGACGGTGACAGCAATTACAAAATAAATCATTTATAAGAGATCATTCAGTGGAAAATACCGGCAGGTACAACATGGCCTAAACCTCATCAAGACCCTCCGTTGACTCTGCCTGAAAATGAAAATTATTTGAAGTAGTACAGGAAACTCGCCACCCCTTTCAGAGCGGGCTTGGCTTCTCCTTCTATTTCCATCTTGAATTGGATTCCGGCTTTACAGATCCCTCTTAGATTCTCTATCGAAGCCAACTTGGTAACCAGTCGGATCCTTGAGCCACAAAGGACAGGACAACCGAAACGCATCTTATCCATCCCGTAGTTCACCATCATTTTCAGATTGTTCACTTCAATGATCTGACCCCATAAATAAGGCAGAAGAGACAGCGTCAAATAGCCATGAGCAATCGTGCTCTTATAAGGGCTCTCCCTCCGGGCCCGCTCCACATCAACGTGAATCCATTGATGGTCAAGAGTGGCTTCAGCAAATGAGTTGATGCGTTCCTGGTCTATTTGTAACCAATCAGAAACACCCAGTTGCTCGCCTAAATGAGAGGCGAATTCCTCAAAACTATTGATGATTAATTTTTCCATATCGTGTCCTTAAATTCGATTGATGGTTGTTCTCCGACAAACAGATTTTGCAAAGTTAACAATAAATTCTGAATTTTATATGCGAATCCCAAAAATCTTATGTACTTTTGCTGGCAAATGCAGGAAAAGATCAAACCAACTATTACAAAAGCAAAACTTAAATGGATCAGTGCGCCACTGTTACTGGCTATCCTTCTCATCGGAATCATTTCGACCTATACCGTTGACAGGAAAGAGATTTATAAAAGTGAGGCACAACTGAAGTGCATTTCATGCTATGAACTTACTCTGAACGGACAACCGGTACTGTCATTCAATGCAGACACGATCACCACAGCGGCCTGCTGGATAGACCGGTGGGCCATCGTCCCCTCCTGCAAGGGCCGTCTGCTTACGATTTCTGACAGTTCTCTCATCCAACACCGGTATAGTCCTGAAGAAGTACGGAATCTTCTGAAAAAACATGTAGATTCTCTGCAAAGGCAGAAGGACAACATGAGAAATATTGTCGAGGCGCTTCAATACTATGCCCGTGTACATGATGTACGTGACATCGGTTATGGAATGATTGCGGATTACGGAATCCGGAAAGTCCGCCAGTACCGGCAGATCTCTCATGACCTGTACACTATCCATCAAGTGAAAAGTGACAGTAACCGGCTGCAGATCACTTACAGAGTTTATTTCAAAGTCAAGTATAAGGATGCCAAGGGAGACACGGCAGAAGAGAACTGCCATCTGATCAAGATCCTGCACCACCGGTATCTCATTGTCCAAACTGACCGGAAGGAGAAACCCCAGGGAGTAACCAGTCAGCCCTTGTCCGTAGCACAATATATCGTCATGGGCACTAATAAAAGCATGCGCGAGCCCATAGACTGGACGGAACGGCCTGATTCTGCAGGCATTTACATAGGAGAGCTCAACCAACGGTTTATCCCTGAGGGGCATGGTGCTCACATAGATAACGACGGTTCGTATTATGAAGGCCACTGGTCAAATGGCAAGCGGAATGGCTTTGGATTTCTGGCCTCCCCGAAGAAAGGACTCCGTGTGGGTGAATGGAAAAACAATGTCTATCTGGGAGAAAAACTCATTTATAATTCCGAACGAATCTATGGCATTGACATCTCAAAATATCAGCATATCAAAGGCAGGCACCAGAAACATTATTACGCCATCGACTGGGCACATCTGAAGATTACCCACCTCGGGAACCTCAGCAAGAAGATAGTCTCCGGTACCGTCAACTACCCCTTGAGATTCGTGTTTATCAAAAACACAGAGGGCATGACGCTGTTCAATCCCTACTATCTCCGCGATTATGAAAAAGCCAAAGCGCACGGGTACCGTGTGGGAACCTATCACTTCTTCTCCATCCGTACTGACCCGGCAAAACAAGCCTGGTTTTATCTGAAACGATCAAAATTTGGGAAAGGGGATCTCCCCCCTGTTCTTGATGTAGAGCCCTATCCGAGTCAGATCCGGAAAATGGGTGGAGAGAAAATCCTGTTCGGCCGTGTCCGTACGTGGTTGAGAATCGTTCAGCAACATACAGGCATAAGGCCTATCTTATATGTAAACCAGATATTTGTCAACAAGTACCTGAACAGTGCTCCTGATATCAAGCAACACTATTATATCTGGATAGCCCACTACGGAGAATACAAACCGGATATACGATTGGCCTTCTGGCAGTTGTGTCCAGACGGCGGGGTAAGGGGAATCCGCGGTGAAGTAGACATCAACGTATTCAACGGTTACGAACAGGAATATAAAAAATTCCTTCAGAAAGCGACGATACGCTGATCAGCGAAATCGAACACTAAAAAATATTCCCGGAACAGCAACATGCTCTCCCGGGAATATCCTATGACAAACCGACCTTCAGTCTGGTCTTAGAAAGGCAGATCGTCTGCTCCGCTGTCTCCGTCAGAAGAGGGAGGAAAAGGAGCCTGTGCACCACTGGCGGGAGCACCACCTGCCAAAGGAGCGGCGTTGTCCTGAGGCTGATTGCCCTGCACACTTGCCTGCACAGCCGCAGGATCTACCCGCTGTACCTGCCAGGCATTAATATTATTGAACCAGCGCCCCTGATATTCATGGGCATCAATATCAAAAGATACCGTCAACTCCTCACCACTCTTAATAGCAAACTGGTTGATCTTGTCTTCACCGAAAACCCGAAAGGCACATTTCCGGGGATATTGCTCATGAGTCTCAATGACATAGTCCTGTGAAGCCCATTGATTACCTGTCCGCTTTGACGTACCACTCTGCTTGGGAAGAACCGCAATAATCTTTCCTTGTATTTCCATGCTGTATGCTTTTAATGTTTAATTTTCTGACTGCGAAATTACTAAAATAGTTCTAAAAAACGAAATTTTCTAAGCTAATTTTTGCTTATCTACACATATTTTCGTATTTTTGTGCATTATAAGGTGCAGACTTGCATCCTGAAAACATTCGCAAAGAACATAAACAAACATACTCATGAGATTTACATTATCCAGTACGGCACTGAGTAGTTGCCTTAACACGCTCTCCCGAGTGATCAACAGCAAGAATTCCTTACCGATTCTTGACTGTTTCCTTTTTAAGGTGAATGATGGCCTTCTTTCCATTACGGCCAGTGATAGCGAAAATACGATACAGAGTACCCTGAAACTGGACAGTGCGGAGGGGAATGGAGACTTTGCTATCTCCAGCCGTACCGTCCTTGACGCAGTAAAAGAGTTGCCTGAACAGCCACTCAACTTTGATATTGACACCGATACGTTCAGCGTTCAGGTTTCATACCAGAATGGACTCTACCATTTTACTGCACAAAGTGCTGAAGAATATCCCCGGACACAACTGCTGGATGACAATACCACAACGATCACTATTGATGCAGGGATTCTGGTGGATAATCTGACACGGTCACTGTTCGCCACAGCAGAAGACGAACTTCGTCCTGTGATGAATGGGGTATACTTTGACCTCACACCTGAAAGTTTGAATATCGTAGCCAGTGACGGACATAAATTAGTCAGGAATAAATTCTTCGGGATCAAGAGTGACGCCCCTACTTCCTTTATCCTCCCCAAGAAACCTTCCACCCTTCTCAAAAACATATTAAACCGTGACGGCGGTGATGTCATCATCCGGTTCAATGACCGGAATTCTGAGATCAAATTTGACAACAGTATATTGAACTGCCGCCTCATCGAAGGCCGCTATCCAAATTATAATTCGGTGATCCCTGAGGACAACCCCAACAAACTCACCATAGACAGAAAAAGCCTGCTGAGTGCCCTGAGACATGTCGTACCCTTTGCCAGTGAAAGCAGCGAACTCGTCCGCTTTCAGTTGGGACAAGGTAAACTGGAACTGAACTCGGAGGATCTGGACTTTGCTACTTCTGCAAAGGAACAGTTACCATGCGATTACAGTGGTCAGGAGATGAGTATTGGCTTCAAGGGTACCAGTCTGCAGGAAATACTGACAAACCTGGAGAGTGATGAAATCATCATGGAACTGGCAGACCCGTCTCGTGCCGGAATCGTCTATCCAGTCACACAACCGGATAACGGAGAGGTGCTGATGCTGCTGATGCCAATGCTGCTGAATGATTAAAAAGGAAAAAAGGAAGATGAAACTTAATTTGACAAAACCCCTCATCGTTTTCGATCTTGAATCTACAGGCCTGGACTTAATCCATGACCATATTATACAAATTTCTTATATAAAAGTTGAACCGGACGGCAAGGAAGAACGTGGAGACCACCTCGTCAACCCGGAAAAGCATATCCCACCTGAGGTAGTAGAACTCACGGGGATTGATGACGAAAAGGTAAAAGACCAACCTACCTTTAAGGAGTTGGCACCTAAACTGGCGGAGAAATTTAAAGGCTGTGACTTCGCCGGATTCAACTCAAATCGTTTTGACATCCCCTTATTGGCAGAGGAGTTCCTGAGATCCGGCATAGATTTCGATTTCTCCAAATGCCGGCTGATTGACGCCCAGACCATTTACCATAAGATGGAACAGCGCAATCTGGCAGCTGCATACAAATTCTATACGGGTCACAAAATGGAAGATGATTTTGTGGCGCATCGTTCTGACCAGGATACAGAAGCGACCTACAGGGTTCTGAAGGGTGAATTGGACAAATATGCTCCTGGTGAGCAGGAGGAACCGGAGCGGGTCCTGCATAATGACATGGATGAACTGGCGGAATTTTCCCGGCGGAACGACAATGTGGATTTTGCTGGCCGCATCATCTGGGAACCAATGGTAGATGGGAAGGGTAATGTCCTCAAGGATAAAGACGGACAACCGCTCAAGCATGAAGTCTTCAATTTCGGCAAATACAGGGGATGGGCTGTCTCTGACGTCCTGCACCGTGATCCGGGCTACTTCTCTTGGATTCTGAACAGTGATTTCACCCTTAATACCAAACAGGTTCTTACTCGCATCCGGCTGAAAGAAATCAATCATTAACAGGACCTACTCAATTATGTTAAAAGGAAAAAAGATTGTCCTGGGCATCACCGGCTCTATTGCTGCTTACAAATCTTGCCTGCTCATACGGGATCTGATCAGAAGGGGCGCAGAGGTTCAGGTAGTGATCACTCCTTCAGGAAAAGAGTTTATCACTCCGGTAACCTTGTCTGCACTGACTCACAAACCGGTCATCAGTGATTTTTTCTCCCAACAAAACGGCACATGGCACTCACATGTAGACCTCGGTCTGTGGGCTGATGCCATGGTCATTGCTCCCTGCACAGCCTCTTCGTTGGGAAAGATGGCCCATGGCATAGCTGACAATATGCTCATAACCACTTACCTGGCCATGAAGGCTCCTGTGTTCATCGCTCCTGCCATGGACAGGGATATGTACAGACACCCTGCCACACAGGAAAATCTCCGTATCTTAAAACACTACGGTAATCTGATCATAGAACCCGGTGAGGGCTTTCTGGCTTCTGGCCTGGAAGGAAAAGGCAGGATGGCAGACCCGGAGGTCATCACGGATCTTTTAGATCGCTTTTTCTATCCCAAAAAGGAAGAGCTGAAGGATAAAAAGATTCTGGTTACGGCGGGACCAACCTATGAGAATATTGACCCGGTTCGTTTCATAGGTAACTATTCTTCGGGAAAGATGGGATTCGCCGTGGCTGAGGAATGCTATGCAAGGGGAGCTGAGGTCACCTTAATTGCCGGTCCGGTCTCACGGTCCTGCCCCTCTGGAATTCGTCGGATCAACGTGACAAGTTGCCAAGAGATGTACGAAGCAGCCACGAAATATTTCCTGGACTGCAATGCGGCTGTCCTCTGTGCAGCCGTGGCGGATTTCAGGCCGGAAACGACAGCGGATACTAAAATCAAAAGGGGCAGTGATGAAATGTCCCTCAGGTTGAACCCCACCCAGGATATTGCAGCTACCCTGGGCCGGATGAAGAAATCCGGTCAGAGACTGGTCTGCTTTGCCTTGGAAACAGATCATGAAGAAACTCATGCAAGAGAAAAACTAACCAAGAAGAATGCAGATTTTATCGTCTTGAATTCCACCCGGAATCCTGGAACAACTTTTGGCTTTGACGAGAATCAAATCTCCATCCTTACAGCCTCCACAAGGAAGGACTATCCGCGCAAGCAGAAATCTGAAGTAGCGGCCGATATTATTGATGAACTTTCCAAATACTTGTGACCTGTACGATTCTGCTCCTGTCCTGCCTTTCATGGCAGACTTCAGTCTAAACAGATATTCACCGGCAGACATGCTGAAGGGAATTGAGAATCTGCAGGATAGGATGTTCCTCTTCAACAAGTTTTAAACCTTATAGAAAGGAATCTGGCACAATGCTCAAACAGTTGTATATCAAGAATTTCACCCTTATCGACGAATTGAATGTCAAATTCAATCCCGGCTTTTCCGTTATCACGGGAGAAACTGGTGCCGGTAAGTCGATCATCCTGGGCGCTATCGGCCTATTGCTGGGGAACCGGGCAGATTCCAAAACCGTCAAATCAGGATGCAGCCACTGCATCGTTGAAGCACATTTTGATCTGACGGGCTCTGACTTGAAGGGTTTCTTCCTCAAAAATGACATTGACATGGACCTGAAAGATACGATCATCCGACGGGAACTGACCGCTTCTGGAAAAAGCAGGGCTTTCATCAATGATACTCCGGTCCAACTGGTGATGATGCGTGAACTTGGAGAGGACCTTGTCGACATTCACTCCCAGCATCAAAACCTGCTGCTGAAAAAAGATGATTTCCAACTCGGCATCATAGACATTATTGCCAGCAACAAACCATTACTGGAAAGTTACCAAAAGGCTTATAGTGAATATCTGAAACTCCAAAGGCAGTTGGAGGAATTGAAGACTTCTATTGCCAATACCCGGCAAAATGAAGAATTCCTCCGTTTTCAGTATCAGGAAATAGAAAAAGTCAACCCTCAGCCGGGAGAACAAAAACAACTGGAACAGAAGGCGCAGACGATGAGCCATGCTGAGGAAATCAAATCAGCCCTGTACGCTGCTGACCAAACCATGAATGCGGATGAGCAAGGCATCGTAGGACAACTGAAATCGGCTTCTGAACAACTTCATCATATTGAGGAATTCTATCCGGACGCAGGAAAACTGGCTTCACGTCTTGACAGTTGTTATATTGACCTGAAAGATATATCTCAGGAGATCAGCAGTGAGGTTGAAAAAATCGATTTTGACCCTGCCGAACTGCAGAACCTTAATGAGCGGCTGGATACCCTCTACTCGCTTGAACAGAAATTTCATGCCAATAGTATTGACGATCTCCTCAAAATTCATGAAGATCTGAAGATAAAATTATCATCCATTGATAACAGTGATGACGAGCTGAAAGACTTACAGGATCAGGTAAACGCCAAATTGGCGGAATGTCAGGATAAGGCTGAAAAACTGACCACGAGCCGGACGGCCTCTGCCCGGACAGTAGAATCAGAAATGAAAAAACGCCTCGTTCCTCTGGGTATTCCACATATCCGCTTCCACGTACAGTTTCAGAAAAAGCCATTGAGTGAAAAAGGTTGTGATAAAGTTTCTTTCCTTTTCAGTGCCAATCAGAGTACACCGATGCAACCTGTCGCCCAGGTCGCTTCCGGCGGAGAAATTGCACGAGTCATGTTATCTTTGAAGGCAATGGTCAGCGGAGTAGTCAAGCTCCCCACCATTATCTTCGATGAGATTGATACCGGGGTCAGTGGAAAGATCGCGGAAAAGATGGCCCTGATTATGCGGGAAATGGGAAAAAACAGACAGGTGATCTCCATCACCCATCTGCCGCAAATCGCTGCGCTGGGCTCCACCCATTATAAAGTGGTAAAGGAAGAAACGGCCCGGGGAACGGTCAGCCAGATGCAACTGCTCACCTCCCAGCAACGGGTTCAGGAAATTGCCCAAATGCTAAGCGGAAGTGCGATTACGGATGCGGCCCTGGCAAATGCCCGTGATCTGCTCAAAAGAGCTGATGAGACCCGTTAATGCTTCTCCAGTAATAATGATAAACGAAACTACGGTATCGTAGATTCATAATAAAATGAAACTAATTGCTTTTAAATAGAATATGAAAAAAATAAAGTTCTTTTTATTCTTTCTCTTCCTTGCACTTACAACAGAAGTCCATGCCCAACCCGGCAGCGTGAAGAATGTGGAAAAATCTGTATTCACTCTTACGACCTTCGGCAAGGATGGATCCATCAAGTCCTCTTGCTGTGGGGTATTTATTGATAATCAGGGAACGGCAATAGCTCCATTTGCTCCTTTTGTAGGGGCTGACAGCGCTACGGTAATTGACTCAAAAGGACAGTCCATGCCGGTAGATTACATTATGGGAGCTGATGAAAATTATGATGTCATCAAATTCAAGGTCGATCATGCTACCAGAGGAACGGAGATTTCTCTCCAGCCTTCTCCGTCTGGATCAACCGTCTGGGTGGTGGCCTACTCCAATCAAAACCTGAATATTAAAAGCACAAAAATCAGTCGGGTGGAAAAATTCAAGACCTCATATAATTATTATGTGGCAGATTATGCCGCACCGGATACGGACTATGGCTGCCCTGTGGTCAATGAATCGGGTAAAGTGATCGGTCTGCTGAAATCACTTGACGCCAATACTGTTTCTGTCATTGATGCTCAATATATCAACATCTTGAAGGTAAACGCACTTTCCAGCCAGACCCTTACCGAGACTGGAATTCGAATTGGCCTGCCCGATACGGAACAGGATGCTACGACAGCCTTGTTCCTGGCTCGCAGCCAGCGTTCTAAGAGAGATAATTATAAATATGCCCGTGAATTCATTGAAAAGTTCCCCCATTCAGCACAGGGATACAAATCACTTGCTGAACTCTATACGGCTGACAGTCTTTTCAATGATGCTGATCGGGAAATGAAACTGGGGATAGATAAGACAACTCACAAAGATGAGGCTCACTCTAATTATGCCGCATTGATTTTCAATCAGTCCGTATATCACCCTAACCAGTATAAAGAATGGACTCTGGTTAAAGCATTGGATGAAGCAACTAAAGCCTATCAGATCAAACCGGATCCAGCTTATAAACATCAGCAGGCACAGATCATATACGCTCAGGGACAATATCAGAAAGCCTGTGATATGTTTAAGGATCTGACAAAGACTTCTCTGAACAATGGCGAATTATGGTTGGAATGTGCACAATGCAAAATTCAGTTGAAGGCTCCTTATCAGGAAGTCAAGACCCTCTTAGACAGTGCCATAATAATTTCATCAAAAACGGGAATGGCTGCCCCTTATTATTTAGCAAGAGGTCATTTCTTTGATGCAAATAAGCAGTACCGGCCAGCCATCAAAGACTATTATACTTACGATTCCTTAAGCCATACCCTCGACCCTGCATTCTTTTACATGCGCTATCAGTGTGAAGTAAATGCAAAAATGTGGCAGCAGGCTCTTCTTGACATTGCACGAGCATGTTATTTGAATCCGAAAGAACCTGTTTATCTGGCAAACTGGGCCTCACTCGATCTCCGGGTCAACCGTCTTGATGAAGCGGTCAGTACGGCTACTCAATGCACGAAGATAGCTCCCGAATATGCAGAAGGCTACCTCCTTTTAGGTCTTGCTCAGATTGAGAAAAAGCAAAAAGTCGAAGGCCTTCAGAACCTGGAAAAAGCAAAAAGTCTCGGAGACCCACGTGCCCAGGGATATATCGACAAAAATAAGTAAAGGAGGGAGTCTTGTTCATTTCCGCTAAAAAGAACAATGAATATAATGACCATAAAAGGTAGAAGCATTCACTCCTCTACCTTTTTCTTCTCGTCAACACCCCAGAAAATAATAATGGAAAAGTTTGGTAATCAATCAAAAAAGCAGTACCTTTGCACCACGAAATAACGGGATCGGTTCCGTAGCTCAGTTGGATTAGAGCAACGGCCTTCTAAGCCGTGGGTCCTGGGTTCGAACCCCAGCGGAATCACAACACACAAAAGCTAGCTACCTGTGAATCAAGTAGTTAGCTTTATTATTAAAAAAGATAGGGCACATTTAGGTCACAATAGATATAAAAACAGTGCTCACAGACTTTTTTAGATCGCTTTCTTTATAGTAAACCTTACCTGCGCCCAGCCTGTAATTCCGGGTTTTGCGAAATAGCGCACCATTATTTGGAAATAAGCCAGGAGTAGACTTCCGCATGCTTGAGCATATGCGGACTGAGCTCTACAATTGACATTGTACCGGTAAGCCAATGACCTCCGTATAAACCCATGTGCAAACGTTCAGGAGCAACAGATCCGAAACGATTGCCAGGCCTCTTAGCAGACTACCGTTCCGGTTGCTCATTTCATTAACTTATAGCATCAAAAAGTGTTTGTGTTTTTTCTCTATATCGTACCGTTACAATAAAGTAAAAGTCATGTCCTTTCCCTGCACGGCCGTCATCCTGTATACCGCCTCGCTGCCATCCTTCTTCATGATAAACAGCGAGCGCGGAC
>DHOX01000039.1:0-2389 GCA_002409785.1 Prevotella sp. UBA5379
TACAAAGGTACGTAAAATAATCGGATTGTGCTGTGGAAAATCAACAATTCCGGGAGGTAAGCCTTTTGGCCTGTTGGAAAGTAGAACGAAAAAGGGAAGGTCTTTGGAGTCATCTCTGTAAAATTGATTATCTTTGCCTTGTTAAAAATAAAATGATGTGACTATGGTTAGGAAAAGGTTCTTGTTGATGTTGCTGTTTCTTTCATTGGGTGTCTGTGCTATGACGGTCAGCGCCCGGGAGATACGAATAAAATTTACGAATTCCGGTAATCTTCAGAGGAGTGAGGTCGCGGAGATAAATGTGGATATGCTGAGGGAGGGAATGCTTTTGAAGCCTTCGGATCCTTTCATCATCCGGAATCCTTATGGACAGAAGGTCGCTTATCAGATTACTTATGATGGCAAGGTCTTGCTCTATGTCAGTGCAAGGCCTCATACTACCGTATATTTTACTGCTCAGCGGGGCGTTCCCGGGCCGATGCCCTGTTCTGTCCATGGCAAGGTGTATCCCATCCGGAAGGATGATATTGCCTGGGAGAATGACAAGGGGGCTTACCGAGTGTACGGCCCGGCTCTTGCCCGTACGGGGGAGAAATCCTATGGTATTGATATTTGGGTGAAGAACACGCCTGACTTTATCCTGGACAGCAGGTATTTAAAGGATGCCGCAGGGAATATACAGGAAGATTCTTTGAAAAAAAGGGGACTAGATCTGCAAGCTGATTCGGTAGACCTGGCTACTTCCTTTCATCTTGACCATGGCAATGGCATGGACGTTTATGCTGTTGGTCCGACATTAGGTTGCGGAACGCCGGCACTGCTGGATGAAGGTGGAAAGATCATTTACCCTTATTGCTATCAGACTTACAAGATTCTTGATAATGGTCCATTACGCTTTACGGTATTGCTGAACTTTCCTCCGAATGCGGATGGAGTTGTGGAGCATCGGATAATCAGTCTGGATAAGGGGACACATTTTAATCGTATTACGGTATGGTATGATCATCTGCAAAGACCGTTATCTTTCGTTTCCGGGGTCGTCCTCCATACTCCGGAAGGACTTTTGCAGAAGGGGATGAATATCGCAATGGATAAGGATTATGTATGTTATGCTGACCCGACACAGGATCCGACACAATGTGGCTCTTCCATTTATGTGGCAGCCTTGTTCCCTCATGGGGTGGATCGTACTTTTGTCGAAAATGACGGGAAGCATGCCTTGGGGATCATCAAGAATTATGCAGGTAAACGCTATTCTTATCTGTTTGGCTCGGCGTGGAGTGATTATGACATCAAGACTTTCCCGGAATGGCAACTGGCCGTAAAGGAGAAATTGCAGGACTTGCGTAATCCTCTGAGGGCTGCAATTGCTCCTGTGACCAGAAGGTCGGAATAGATCTTTATGGGACCTGAAGATGGTATGGAATCATAAAGTCTATGGCTGTCTTTTCTGATGAGGATAGGCATAAATCACCCCGATGGTGCATAGAGACCTTCTCTATGCACCATCGGGACCATCTCTATGTACCATACAGGTAATTAATGACTATGATCGCTGAAGGGGGGGATGGCTTTATTCTTCCACGATCTGTCTGTTAAGGGGGGAAAATGATGTGGCGGGTGATGGTGTCATCATGGTCATTGCGGGTGACCATGACGATCGTGGTCTCGTCCTGGTTCAGTTGGTCCGGTTCAGTATTTTCCTGTTCCCGCTTCTGCTCCTGAATGGTGATTTTATAGAATTAAAGGTATAACGCAGGGTAAGGATGACGCCTCGGGTATCATACTTGTTCCGTCGCCAACTGTATATATATCCATAGTAACTTTCTATATAGGGGGTAACACTCCGCCTGAAGAAGTCGTTCCCCTGGATGGAGACATAGAGCTTCTTCTTGAGGAAATTACCGGATATACCGGCATTGGCGGATAAAAGGTATCCCATCTTTTCAAGATTGACAGCACAGGGACTGCAGTAATAAAGACTGGAAAAGATACTAAATGTCTTATAGAAATTATAATTCAGAGTCGCTGACAGTTGTGTCCACGTTTGATCGAACGATTTTATCTTACCCAAATAGGGGTACTTAATAAACGAGGTTCTTACGGTTCCTGATGTATATAAACTTACTTTATTGGTGTTTAAGGCATAGTCAACAGAAAAAGACAGAAAACTTGAATGGTCTATATTTTCAGGCTTGGTTACAATGATATTCGAATTGTCTTCGGGGTGTGCTAAGATACTTGCCTGGGTATCTTTCTCATATACATAAAATGTGTTGATACTGAATGCCCCCAGATTAGCGGTTAAGGAGACTTGACGATAAAAGGCAGGTTTCAGTAATGGGTTTCCTGTAAAATAATGCAGGGAGTCATCATAGAAGACGATCGG
>DHOX01000039.1:2615-18831 GCA_002409785.1 Prevotella sp. UBA5379
GGGAAGAAATCGGAATAGATCTTTTTCAAACCGTTCTTCGTTCCGTTATCATTCAATTTCGTATCTGTATAATCGTATTCGTAACGTAATCCAGCATAGATTCCGTATTTCCCCAGTTTCCTTCGGTAACTTGCGTATGAGTCTAACCAGAAGTTCTTGCGATTGATCAATTGCGGAATGGTGTTTGTCGTCACATCTGATTTATTCTTGGTGTCTCCAAGTTCTATACCCATGCTTAATTTGTTTTTCTTCTTTACGGTAAAGGAGTAATCTCCGTTAAAGGTATAAATATCATAGTTGATGGGTGTATATTTGTAAGTAGAATCCACATATTCTGTTATCAGATTCTTCTCAAGAATATTGTTGCTTGATCTATTTCTTCGTGTAGCATAATCGGCTACCAGTGTCAGGGTGTTATTCTCATTTTGGGTCCAGGAATAAAAGGTAGATATACTATGGAGTTTGTTATTTGTATGGGTCCAGTCGTTCATCATCTTATTCCACTGGTTCCCATTATCGTCAATCTGCTGGGTGCGGAATTGGTATCTATGTTCTTTTGAGAAGTCCCCGCTATATTGGATGCCATAGTTGCTCTTTTTAGACAAGGCGAAGTTCAAGCCTGCAAACAGGTCATATCTGTTATATAACCAATTATAATATCCGTCAGATTTTTTCGTGAAAAGGTCATTATCTCCATGAGTAATCACTGTTCCTGCCGGATCGTATGCCAGGCCTTTTCCGTGACCGTATGAAACGGATACGTTTCCGGATATGATCCCGGACTTGCCGTTCAATTCGAGACGCGGATAATCGCTTGTCTTTCTGAAAACCCTGAGCGAGTTGGTTAAGGATCCTCCCAGGTGGTCCTTCAGTGACTGTTTCAGGTAGATGCGTATGGCTGAAGTCGTGCCGATCTTATAACTGGCATCGGGATCGCGGATGATTTCTATACGGCTGACATCTTCAGAACGCAGGCCTCTTAATTCGGAATAATCTTTGATTTTCCGATTGTTGATGTAAATCTCCGGAGAACCTTTTCCAATGACAGAGATGTGATCTTCGTCACCGATATGCGTTACTAATACTCCAGGTGTCCATTCCAGCATGTCCATGAGTGTGCCCGCCTCTCCCAGATGGGTGCCTTGAATATTGCGGATGGTGAAATCGGCTCCTTTCCGTTCGATGTTGATCTTCTTGGCTCTTACCTGTACTTCATGAAGTTGAATGGCATTTTTGTCAAGTATGATGTCTGGCAGCCTGTTGTCTCCTGATTGGAGGTGAAACGTATACTGTGCAGGATGATAACTCAGGGAAGAGACGGTTATGGATACGGTGCCGATAGAATCTACCGGGATCTCGAATCCGGAAGAATAAAACGTACCGTTGGTTTGTCTTCCCGTGCCGGGGTATTTCACGTTGACATTATAGACTACTGAGTCTTTGTCGGAAGTGATCACCTTTCCGATAATCTGATTCTGCGCTGTCAGGGGCAGACAGATCGTTGACACGATTAAAAATAGGTACAAACTCTTGAGTTTGCTTCTAAGTGGATACATTCTTGAATACTGCAAGCGATAAATCATATCTGTAAATTAATTTAGAGTTGGAATGGAAAGCCTTTATTGGTGGATCAAACGGGAATAGCCTGATCATGAAAGGAAGAAGACAGGAATATCCGCCCGTTGTTTATTCTTCTACGATCCGTCCGTCAAAGAGATGGATGATGCGATGGGCGATGGCGGCATCATGGTCGTTATGGGTGACCATGACGATCGTGGTCCCGTCCTGGTTCAGCTCCGTGAGTATCCGCATCACTTCGGCTCCGTTTTTGGAGTCCAGATTACCTGTCGGCTCATCGGCCAGTATTATCCTCGGATGGAATACCACGGCGCGGGCTATGGCGACACGCTGCTGCTGACCGCCACTCAACTGATGTGGAAAATGCTTGGTCCGGTGACTGATGTTCATCCTTTTCATGATCGCCTTTATACGCTCCTTGCGCTCTGAAGACTTTATGTTCAGATAGGTCAGAGGGAGCTCGATGTTTTCTTCCACATTCAACTCATCGATCAGATTGAAGCTCTGGAAGATGAAACCGATCTGCCCTTTTCGTATATTAGTACGGTCTTTTTCTTTCAGCGCCTGTACCTCTTTGCCGTCTAACCAGTATTTGCCGCTGGTGGGGTTGTCGAGCAATCCGAGAATGTTCAGCAGTGTGGATTTCCCGCATCCTGATGGACCCATGATGGCAACGAACTCGCCGGCTTTCACTTCAAATGAAACCTTGTTCAATGCTATGGTTTCTACATCTTCCGTTCGGAATGATTTGCAAAGATTTTCTACTTTTATCATCATAATGGAGTTTATTTGCCTTTTTCTGGGAGCTTCTACTGTCTGTGGCAACTGGGTTGATAGGCCATTTCTTCGTCTCCTGCAGATTTGATCCCTTTAGTTCTCTTGAATGTGAATGACTGGATTTTCATGTGATGCCCTGTAACTTTGTATAAGTATTGCGCCTATTGATATGATGATACAGAACAGACCGGAGACAAGAAAAATCCACGGACTGAGAGAGATACGGTAATTGTAACCCGACAGCCAGCGGCTCATGAAATACCTGGTTACCGGAACAGACAGGACGAAAGCGATCAGTACGTAGGAGAGGAATGTGCGTATCAGGTGGATCATTATCTGATGGCTGTAGCTTCCAAATACTTTGCGCACGGCAATTTCCTTGTTGCGCTGCTGGATGAAGTAGGAGCTCATAGCTATTAGTCCCAATAGGGAGATCAGTATTGCTATTCCCGCAAAAAGGGGAATCGTTTTTGACATTCGTACTTGCTGGTCAAATACCTTTTCAATTTGCTGATCTATAAAGGGATGATCCGTGTCCAGGTCAAGATGGAACGTTTCCTTGTAAGCCTTCTGTACTTCTCTGTAGGCTTCCTTGGGATTACCGGTGACCTGGATAATGAAATTCCGGGGATGAGCCAGTTTCTTATTGACGTAGATAAGTACGGGATACTGCCCGGATGTAATATCTCCGATATGGAAATCCATGAGAATACCACATATACCTAGTTTCATGTTTGGGTAAAAACTGATCTCATGGATGCCGGGTTTCAGCCTTAGCTCCTGGTAGGCCTGATGGTTAATATAGCATCCTTGTTGCTCATTAAGAGGGTATTTCTTTTCCACGTGGATGCCTAAGATATTCATGAACTGCCGGTCTACCGAGAAAATCTGGAAACTGATGGCTTTGCCTTTATAGATTATGGTGCTGTTGCTCCCTCGGTTCAATGGATAGCCGTTGCAGGCGGAGATGTTCCTGATGTGGGGGAGATTTCTCACGGCATGGAGGAACTGGGCGATATGGGCACTGTCTGCTCCTGGATTGTCAATTCCGATAATGTTATCTTTCCGGTACCCCAGTGGAGCTTTCGTCAAATGGTTCACTTGCAGTATCATCGTGAGGGAGACGCCCGTCAGCACTATGGTTATTGTGCTTTGCAGGATAATCATGAACTTGCTGAAAATCATCTTTGTCTGGTGCTGGAATGTTCCACGTACTACCTCTATAGGCTTTGCCCTGGAAATGAAAAATGCAGGGATGATGCCTGAGAGAATCCCTATGATCAGCACGCATAGGAGCAACTCAAGGATGTGGATGGGCTGGAACAGGCGGCTCATATACAGTTTCGTGTTCAGTAGGTTTGATGTGTATGGTGCGCCGACAAGAGCAAGTAATACGCCGATGATCATAGAAATGGAACAGAGCAGGATGCTCTCTGAGATCAGTCTTATCGCAATGTCTTTCTTCTGACTGCCTAAGAGCCTTCGTGTGGCCATCTCTCGTGCACGGTTGCCGGATTGAGCGATCGTGAGGTTGATGTAATTGATGACGGAGAAGAGCAGGATCACCAGTCCTACAGAGAAAAGAATGTTAACCAGCATCTTGTTCCCGCGAAGTGTATCTCCTGAATTGTCAGTTTTTGAAAAATACAGGTGACTGAAGGGGGTGAGTATTACATGGGCTTTTGCACCGGGTAACCTGTAGATCCAGTAAAAATGCCTGAAATATCGATCCATATCCTGTATCTTTGATTCCAGATGTGTATGTGGCTTAGTGAGAATAAACACTTCTCCTCCGAAAGCATTTGACATGTTGGCATCCGTGCAGGTGGGATTGAGGTTCTCCATATTCTCATATCTGGCAATAATGTCCTGATTGCCGATTGATGAACCTGTCATCTTCTTAGCGATACCTGTTACTACAAGGTGAATGGAATCATTATAGGTGATTACTTTGCCGAGTGGATCTTTCTTGCCGAAGATCTTCCTTGCATAATCTTCCGTAAGTACTGCACTGTTAAGTTTATCGAGTACATGATTACGGTCACCTTCTGTCAGTTGAAAGTCAAACAACTGGTAGAAGGTGGGATCAGTGAACAGGAAAGTGGTTTCTGTTTGCTCTCCAGTAGGGAGATTGACGATGGCTTTCGCTGTGCTTATGGCGCAGGTTTTTTCTATTTCCGGATAACGGTCTTTCAAATAGTGCTGGATCTTCCAAGGTGCGCCATCCAATTCCTGCGTGGTCCCATTTTCTTTGATCTTGCATCCTAAAGAGAAAATACGGTCTGCTTTGGAATGCATTTGGTCTATGGTATATTCTTGAGTAGTGTAGACGGTGATAAGAATGACGAACATCAAACTGAACGATAGTCCAAATACATTGATCAGTGTGTAGGTCTTGTTCCGGCTGAGGAATACCAGGTAAGATTTTAAATCCAGTAGATGCTTCATTTTTATTTCTTGTTGCTATAGACAGGGCAATAGACGTGCCAAAGTAGCTATGGCTTTTATAATCAGATAGTTATATTAAATCCTTAAAAGGATAGATGTCCAAATATTGGACACTGCTGTCAAATATTTGGACACTGAGAGTTGATGACTTTAGCAGATATAGATGGCCTTTTAGACTTTAAATTGGTGGAAAGGACAAGTGAATCGGCATTCATCTGTTTTTTAACCTTTATGAATTTGAATATTCTGATAAAATTATCTATTTTTGTATTCATAACGGTTCATCTTTCACTTACCGATTTATGGCATGAGTCTATTTCTTGACATTAACAAATAGCTGAGCTTTTTCCACCTCAAAGCAGATGGTAAGCTGGAATGTTGATAATATATTGAAAGAGAGAGTTAGCTAAGAAGGTAGTTGTCAAAGAATATATGACAACTGCTTCTGAAAGTAAAAAATAATGGACAACGATGGAGTTTGTATTCTTTGATGTAAAATAAATGAGCTATCTTTATACTTAAATTGTAAAAGAATCTTTTTATGAAAATGACATTACGCAGAATTTTGCTGTTTGTCGCCATCCTTATGGGTCTTGGATCATGTGCTCACCTGGGGATAGAGAAAACGAATGTTTATGCCAACACCCGGCCAGGGTCTTGGATGAAGGTCATTACTGATGTCCCATATAAAACGGTGGATGACAGTATGCTGCGACTTGATATTTACTCTTTGGAAAAGGATACCGTAACGCGTCGGCCGGTGCTCGTTTATATTCATGGCGGCAGTTGGATACACGGTGACAAGTCCTGGATAGAAAAGGATTACCGCCAGGCCCTCCTGGAAGCTTTTCTAAGAGCACATTATGCAGTGGTATCCATTGATTACCGGCTGGCTGACGGGAAAAGACGGGATGCCCTTACGGAATTAAGTGACTGCCGGGATGCCCTTGACTGGATTTCCAGAAATGCGGGGAAATATCATCTTGATGCCCATCGCATGGGGCTATGGGGCACTTCTGCAGGGGCTCATTTAGCCTTGGTGTTGGGGAGTGAACCACACTCTTCCGGCATCCGCTTTATCCTGGATGATTATGGCCCGACGGACCTGAACGGTCTCTTCCGTACGGGCCTTTCTCCTCTTGCCGTGTCTTTGATCAGAATCGTAAAACCTGATCTGGTGCATGAACGGGAACTGATGTTACGGATCTTCGCAAATGGCAACACGGACCGTTTGTCTCCTGTCAATAGAATACATAAGGGGATGCCGCCAGTCTTGATCTCCCATGGTGGAGCGGATAAACTTGTTCCTGTAAAACAGGCCTACGAATTGGAGAAACAGTTGAAAGCAAAGGATATACCTTATCTTCTTCGTATCTACCCGGGTGAGGGACATGGGCTGAATACACTGACCATATCACAGGTAAGTGATTTGACAAAATGTGCATTGTCTTTTGCAGCTCGTTACAACCGATGAATGAAAGCCGTTAATGAAATTTTTATAACTTTTCCATATAGATAATATGCTTATGAAACGAAATATGATCCTTGCAGTCATTGCCATTCTGTTATTGACTCTTTATACCGGAGTAGCAATACTGCTTTTCCTGTTGGTCCTTCCTCTGGCTTATTTCTTCTTGAAGCAGAAGGAGAAGAGGGAACAGACGAAGGGGACTCAGGCAGGCAGTGCGCTTGATAAGTTCACTTCCCTGGAATCGGTGGTGGCAGAATATGGAGAGCCGGATGATAGCGTGATCATCAATGCCTCGAAAGCAAATGAGCCTGCCGGTATTATCCTGATCTATGTCAAGGGAGATTTCCTGATCGTTGATGGGGAGAAAATCAGTATGACTGATATTATTGGCGTAAGCGCCAAGAATATGGCTACACCGTATACGGTAGGTGAGTATCAGATTATTTTCAGTACCCGGATCAAGGGACGTGAGCTCATCCGTGTCAATGCGGGGTATGATGCGGTATGGGCTGGGGAAGCCGTGGGACAGATTCATAAGTATCTATGCCGTAAATGATCCCCTGTGTCGTTTGAGCCTGTTTTCAGGCAACTATTGGCCTGTAAAGCACCTGTAAATTTGGCAATTTCGGGAGTTTATATTATATTTGCAGGCATAGAATCATAGAACATGGCAAAACAAGGGACCCTACTCGTCGTAGATGATAACCGAAATATTCTGACTACTGTAAGCATCTTGCTTGAAGATACCTTTCAAACGGTTATCCCTATTAGTAATCCTAATCTCATTCCTGCTCAATTGCGTGAAGGAAAACCGGATGTAGTATTGCTTGACATGAATTTCTCAAGTGGTATCAATAGTGGCAATGAAGGACTGTACTGGCTGAAAGAGATCAAGCGTATGAATCCACAGACTCAGGTGGTACTTTTTACAGCGTATGCCGATATACAACTTGCTGTAAAGGGGATCAAGGAAGGGGCAGTAGATTTTATCGTCAAGCCTTTTGAAAATGAAAAACTGATCCAGACGCTGAAAGAAGCCAGGGACAAGAGTACCCGCAAAGTCATGGCATCAGAACCGGGTGGGATGTTCTGGGGGGACAGCAACGCTATGAGGGAGTTGAGGCTGATGGTGGAGAAGGTAGCACCAACGGATGCTGACATCCTGATTACCGGGGAAAACGGGACGGGGAAAGAGGTCCTGGCTAAAGAGATACATCGCTGGTCCAGTCGTTCTAAAGCCAAGATGCTGCCCATTGATATGGGTGCGATTACTGAAACTTTGTTTGAAAGTGAACTCTTCGGATATGTGAAGGGAGCTTTTACAGATGCAAAAACCGATCGTCCGGGGAAGTTTGAACTGGCAGAAGGTGGGACCCTCTTCCTGGATGAGATCGGTAATCTGTGCTATGCTCTTCAGGCAAAACTCCTGACAGTTCTCCAACGACGGAGTATCGTGCGTGTTGGCGGTTCCGTTCGTATACCGATAGACGTGAGGTTGATCTGCGCAACTAACAAAGACTTGAAGGAAATGGTACAGAAAGGGGAGTTCCGGGAAGATCTGCTCTATCGTATCAATACGATCCATTTGCATCTGCCTCCCTTGAGACAGCGTAAAGGAGATATAGTACCTCTGGCCTGCCTTTTCCTGAAAAAATATGGCGGGATTTATGGCAAGGAAAACCTGTCTTTAGCTGAAGACGCTGAGCGGAAATTAAAGGAGATGCCCTGGTATGGGAATATCAGGGAACTGGAGCATGCCGTCGAGAAAGCGGTGATCCTGTCTGATGGGCCTCATATTCACGGTGATGACATTGAGGGCAGTGATATCCACTCAAATGATCCTTTGGAAAAGGTGCAGACTCTGGAGGAGATGGAACGGCAGCTTATAGAGAGGACCATTCTGGAATGTGAGGGGAATCTGTCTGTTGTCGCTTCTCGTTTGGGCATATCACGCCAGACCTTGTATAATAAAATCAAAAGATACGGATTATGAGTCCCTTGATGATTGCAGCTGTTAGTGGAATGTTCCTTCTGTTCGTGTTCGGATATATACGTTTATACCGTCATTATCGCCGGAATATACGTAAGGTGGCTTTCATGTTTGATGCCATGGACAATTTCGACTATACATTCCAATTCCCCGTAAACAAGGTATCCCATGAAGACAAGGTCCTTAATTTTGCCCTTAACCGGATCAAGCGAATCATGGAATGTACACGCAATGAGGCCATGGAACGTGAGAAATATTATGAGCGGATCATCAATTCTGTGGATACCGGTATTCTGGTGATAGACGAGAGAGGAAATGTGAGGCAGTATAATGAAGCCGCGTTGAGGTTAACCGGTACTTCTGTCTTGACACATATTGACCAACTGAAACATATCAATATGGGACTTTACCGGCAGATACGGGATATTTTGCCTGGAGAGAAAAGCCAGGTGTCTTTCAGTAATGAATGCGGAGAATGTCACCTGTCACTCCGTTCTTCCCGGACCTTACTCAAAGGATGCCAGGTGCGGCTGGTAACGGTTAATGACATCAATGCGGAACTGGACGAGAATGAGATAGATTCATGGGCTAAACTGATACGGGTGCTGACACACGAGATCATGAATACTGTGACGCCGATCACGTCCCTCAGTGAGGCATTGCTTCAGAAGTCAGAAGGTGAAATACACAATGGCCTGGAAGTTATTCACAGGACAAGCCGGGAACTGGTTGCCTTTGTGGAAAATTACCGTAAATTCACGCATGTGCCTACACCGGTGCCTACCTTGTTTTATATAAAACCCTTTCTGGAGAGGATGGTTCGTCTGGCAGAACAGCAAATGCCAGGAAAAGAAATCGTTATTAGCAATACGGTCTCACCCGATGATCTGATCCTTTATGCTGATGAAAGTCTTGTGGGGCATGTGGTCACCAATCTGCTGAAGAATGCCGTCCAGGCCTTGGACAAGGGCGGGCGTATCATAGTCAGGGCATACTGCAATGAGAACGAAGCGGTTATCATTGACGTCTCAGATGATGGGCCAGTGATTCCTGAAGAGGTGGCACAACATATTTTTGTTCCGTTTTTTACAACAAAGAAAGAGGGGAGTGGCATCGGGTTATCGATTTCCAAACAGATTATGCGTCTCAGTGGGGGAACGCTGATGCTTAATAGAGATATGAAACAGGGAATGACTACATTCTCTATGGTTTTTAATTGAGGATATAGAGAACTTGCCATACGGATATATAAAAAGAGCAGGCCAATCAGCCTGCTCTTTTTATATTACTTGTTACAGATTACAAGTTTGGGTTTACTTTGTGCCAGTCTTTCACCTCAGGGAGAACACCCATCTTGATGACCTGGTCACGAAGGCCTTCCAGATGCTCATAACTTGCATCCAGAGTCTTGAATTCATCTTCAGTTCCTAAAACCGGTTTCTGATAGATACCATCAGAAGTGATACGTGTAGGCATAGCCATCATGACGTGAGAATAACGAGAGGTGTCAGCGTATGCACCTGCAGGATAGTTGAATTCTTCACCACCCATGGCAGCCTCGATCATCTTGACAGCGAGGTAAGCAGGGCTCTGGAAAGAAGAACGACGGCGAAGTTCGATGATCTTTGCACCACCCTTGGTGACTTCTACCTGCATCTGTTTCCACTCGTCAGGAGTCAGGCCTTTGCCGTTGACTTTGGCCTTGCCGGCAATCACATCCAGCAGTTTTACGCCCTTGACAGTCGTAGGAGAAGCGAAGACAGCCATCTTCTCTCCATGGCCACCGTAGGTATAAGCATTCTTAACCTCTGTCTGGCTTACGCCGAAGTGTTTGGCCAGAGCACCCTTCAGACGGGTAGAATCAAGTGCTGCAAGTGTAGCCACCTGATTTGGTTTCAGACCGGAATGAACCAGTGTTACCAGACCGGTAATGTCAGCCGGGTTGAAGATTACTACACAGAATTTAGCGTCAGGACAGAACTTCTTGATGTTGTCTCCCAGCTCTTTAGCAGCCTTGGAGTTACCATCCAGAAGATCCTCACGTGTCATGCCCTGTTTACGTGGAGCACCACCTGAGGAGATAATATACTTAGCACCGGTGAAGGCTTCCTTTGGATCAGTAGTAGAAACGAGGTTTACATCGTCAAAACCACTCTGACGCATTTCCTCGGCAACACCTTCTGCTGAGAAAACATCGTAGAGACAAATGTTAGGAGTTAAGTGCAGCATGATAGCTGTCTGGGTCATGTTAGAACCGATCATGCCGGCAGCGCCGACGATCACAAGCTTGTCATTTGTTAAAAAATCCATAATTACAAGATATTTAAAATATTTAAAATACTTCACGTTTTAACAGAGGACACCGCTTTATGATGCAGTTCCTCTCACCATAGTCTACTTGCAAAGATAATAAAAAGATAGATAATCTGACATTTATTTCGTATTTTAATTGTTGTAATTTCTTAAAAAACGTTCTTTGTAAGGTCTGTTTATCAAAATGTGTGATCAGCAGGAAAGACCTATTATCCATGTAAAAAGATATTAAAATATTTTGACTTTTACCTGGTTTTTACTATCTTCGTAAGCAATATGAAGAGAATCCATCACGGAGCAAATATCTTAATCTTTTTGATGTTAATGATGACAACAGCTTGTGCACAGGAATTCCAAAAAGATACGTTTATCACTAAAAGTGGTAAAAAGGTTGTGCTGACGGCTATTAAGCACGCGAGTATTGAAATCAATTATAACGGAAAGGAGATAGAGGTAGATCCGGTGAGCGGCATGGAACCTCAAACGGATTATCGTAAATTTCCCAAGGCTGATCTTATTTTGATCACACATGATCATACGGATCATCTTGACCCGAAGGCGATCGCGGAGTTGTCTGACCCCGGAACGATTATTGTTGCAAATCCTGCTTCGGCGAAGAAGATCATGGGGAAAAGTACGGTAATGAAGAATGGGGATCATCTGAATCTGGGCCCGGATATACAAATAGATGCTGTCCCGGCATATAATAATACTCCCGGGCATCTGCAGTTTCATCCCAGAGGTGTTGGCAATGGCTATGTGCTGACCCTTGATGGCCTTCGCATCTATATTGCAGGAGATACGGAAAATATTCCGGAGATGAGGCAGTTGAAGAATATAGATATTGCTTTTCTGCCTGTCAACCAACCCTTTACGATGACTCCTGAACAGGCTGCAAGAGCGGCAAGAA
Source organism: Prevotella sp. UBA5379 (assembly GCA_002409785.1). GTDB lineage: Bacteria > Bacteroidota > Bacteroidia > Bacteroidales > Bacteroidaceae > Prevotella. Next base: position 14,103 of record DHOX01000039.1, read on the forward strand.
TCATTCGTCCGAAAGTCTTGTTTCCTTATCATTATTCAGATACGAAGATTGAGCGTGTTGCCCAATTGCTGAAAGGTTCGGGCATTGATGTCAGGATCCGTAATTACCAATGAGATTATGGTCTGCGGATAGCAGGTAGAGATGACGTTCCTCTTAGGGATTGATTTCTGCTGATGCTTCCGGGGGACAGATACCTAATTTTAGATTTATGATCGATATTCGATTGAAAGTTTTCCGCAGTGTGGCTGAGAATCTGAGTTTTACAAAGGCCTCTCAGGAGTTGTTCATCAGTCAGCCGGCGATCAGCAAGCATATCCGTGAACTGGAAAGAGAATATGATACCCGGCTGTTTGACCGTATGGGGAACAGTATCCGACTTACCGCAGCGGGGAAGTTGATGCTGGATCATGCGAATCGGATACTGGAGGATTACAGGAATCTGGACTATGATGTTCGTGCCTTGCAGCAAAAGACAGAAGGGGAATTACGCATCAGCGCCAGTACGACCATTTCCCAATATGTGATTCCCGAAATTCTGGCCGCTTTCTGCAAGCGGTATCCCAAGGCAAAGATTTCCATGCTGAGTGGTAATTCCCGTGAGATAGAAACTGCCCTCCTGGCTGACAAAATTGATCTGGGGATGGTGGAAGGCGTCATCCGGCAACCACAGTTGAAATATATGCCTTTTATGAAAGACCGGCTGGTTGCCATTGTCAGGTCTGACGGCCCGTGGGCGCGTAGGGAGAGCATCTCTCTCAATGAGTTACAACGGATTCCCGTTGTCCTTCGTGAACAGGGATCGGGGACACTGGATGTTTTTGAAAGGGCGTTGCGTTCTTACAAATTAGGTCTGAATGATCTTCGTGTTGAAATGTACCTGGGCTCCACGGAAGGTATCAAGCAGTTTGTGAAATTATCTGATTGTATGGGGATCGTCAGTGTATGCTCAGTAAAAGAGGAAATTCTTGACGGCACCTTTAAAACCGTTAAGGTCCAGGGCCTGGATTTATCCCGTGAACTGGTGTTCGTAGAGAAACAGGGAGAGAGTGCAGGACTTCAGAATATTCTGAAGCGGTTTGTCCTTCATGCCATTCATTAAGGACTTTAAAAATGGACAGTTTCGTAATCGCCCTATCACTTTTAATTATATTGCATAAGATAAAGGTATAACCAACCGGTCTTTTTTTCTATTACCTTTGCATTCGACTACAGGAGATAAGTAAGACTGATCTGTCCGGAAATCTCTGAATGAAAAGTATGAATTCATAAGAAGACTGTCATGTTATATCGAAACATCTTTCGCCCTTTATTGTTTACCATCGATCCTGAGCAATGCCATAGGATACTGGTAAAAACATTGGAATTTTATGGTCACATCTCTCCCTTGAGAGTACTTTATCGGAAATCTTATCACACAAGTAACCCTTTGCGCTTTCAAGGTCTGCAATTTCAGAACCGGGTAGGCCTTTCTGCGGGTTTTGATAAGGATGCACAGGTGTTTGACCAACTTTCTGATTTCGGCTTTGGCTTTTTGGAGGTAGGAACGATTACTCCTTCTCCGCAGGGAGGAAATCCTCGTCCGAGAATTTTCAGAACGCCTGCTGACCGCTCCCTGATCTCTCGCACAGGATTCAATAATCCAGGTGTGGAAATAGCCTTTAAGCGTATTTCCAAAAACAGGAAGCATCCTTATATCTTGGGTGTGAACATCAACAAGGATGCAAACTCTACCGGCCAACAGATCGTGAAAGATTTTGAGAAGGTGTTTGTCCGCCTTTATGGGGTAGCTGATTATTTCACCGTCAACTGGGGAAGTATTAGTGCTGAGGAGATGGATCAGGTACTCTCCAGGCTGACGGATCTGCGCAAGACTCTTCCTGTACGCCGTGCTCTGTTCATGAAATTTCCGGCTGATGTCTCTGAAAAAGTGGTGGATAAGGCGATCGCGATGGCTGAGCATTATAGCCTCCAGGGATTTATTGCCACCGGTCCGACAAAGAGCCGGGATGATCTGAAGAGAACTTCCCCGGTGTTGCTGCAGCATATCGGCAGCGGTCAGGTGAGTGGAAGAGGAATCGGTTCGCGCTCTCTGGATGTGGTCAAATATCTTCATGATCATATCCGTAAGGAGATGATAGTGATCGGGTCCGGGAATGTGATGACCCCTCAGGATGCTGAAGGGATGATCCGTGCCGGCGCTGATCTGGTGGAGATATATTCTGCCATGATCTATAGCGGGCCGGGTATAGTGAAGAAGATGAACAGGAAGATCCTTTCGGAAAGTAGAAAGTCTTGAGGCTCTCTGCAGGCGGGCTATAAGATGAGACAGGATGGATAGAAACGGAACAGAAAAAGATATTTATAAGGAGGTAGTGATGGAAAATGTAATTCAAATCGCTTTATATGGCCAGGATGGAAAAATAAAATCATTGGGTAATGAAAAGCAATCAGCATTGAGTGATATGCAGGATGCACCCGAAGGTACTCTGTTCTTCCTTCCTGCAAGGCGACCTTCTCACATGACAGTCATCCAATGTCCGGGGGGTGGTTTTAACCAGATAAACTTGTCCTATGAAGGACTTGACTTTGCACCTTGGTTTAATGAGAGAGGCATTAATCTTGCCATCTTGAAGTATCGTTATCCTAGAGGTGACAGCAAGGTCCTTCTTGAGGACATCACACGTGCAATGGATCTTCTAAGAGAGCAATATCCGGAGAAATGCGCTAAACTGGGGGTTATGGGGACTTCTATCGGTGGCTATTATGCTGCCATTTCTGCCCAGTTGCCTGAAGGCAGACGGAATGATTTCCAGATTCTCTTGTATTCCGTGACAACGATGGAGGAAGGTCTTACCCATAAGCATTGTCAGGAGTGTATCATGGGAGGTGATCACCGGCAGGATCACTTGAGTGCATTTTCTCCTCTGGAACATGTCACGTCATCCACCTCGCCTGCCTTTATCGTGGCTAGTGCCGATGATCCGGCTGTAAGTCCGCTGAATAGTATCCTGTATGCTGCGGAACTGGAGAGGAACCATGTACCTTTTGCTTTGCATATCTATGAGAATGGTGGCCATGGGTTCGGATTCAAGGATGCTTACCCTCACAAACAGGAATATCTGTCGGAGTTGGAGGCGTGGCTGAAAAAACAGTAAGCAGGTCTAAGGGATGACTGCTGCTCATCTGGCGGCAACTCAAAAAAAGAGGTACAGGACTATTCGGTTTCCTGCATCTCTTTGGTTTTCTATAGTATTATCTGTCTTTTTTCATGGAACATTGGCAATGTTCCTTTCTGGGCGTAGATACGGGTTTAATTTACGGACCATTCAAAAAGTCCACAAGAATATTTTTCCGGTTGCTTCACATTGATTCTTACGACTTTTGTCTTTATGGGGTCAAACTCTACCGTACAGGGTTGTCCTTTCTGGATAGGATAGTGATCAGCATGCTTTACGTCTTGCCACTGTTGGTGCTGGTCCATATATTGGATACTCCATTTTTCCGGAACCTTGCAACCGCCCCAGGGCTGGTCATCATACCAGTAAACAGTGGAAGTCTGTATCGTTCTTTCTTTGGGGAAGGTATATGTGATCCATTCCGTCGTACCCTGTTTGGGCCACCAGTGGAAATAGGGGATGGACCGGTCATTCTCATCTGCAGGGACCAGTCCGTCGGCGATGCTGCCCAGAGAACGGGAGGGAGTGGAGGAGGCAATTTTAGAAAGAGAGGCTAATGTGGCCGGTACGGCGGGACGCACAGCTTTGAGGTCTTGGGGAATCCATACTTTCATGTTGCCGCTTCCGCGCTGGCACCAGGAAAAGTAAGGGATGAGTTTTAGTGTGACGTTCTGTACGGTCAGGTTGCCGGTTGAGTCATAAGCCAATGTCTGTGCCTGGGTGGTCAGTGTCTTCAGACTCTGATCTTTGTAAAGGGTCAATTTATCTTTCAGACTGTCTGCAATGAACCGGCTGTCAGGGATGGTCCCGGAGGTAAACTGAGGGGTCTGGTTCAGAAGGACGTTCATGATGTTGAAAGCATTGTCCGGCCATTCTGCACAATAGACGACTGGCCCCCGCTCTATGGCTACCTGCCCCCGGTCAGCTACTACTTTATTATTCGCCCGGACGATACGTGCTTCCATGTCGAAATGAACTTGTATACGGTCTCCTTTTTTCCACTTCCTGCTGATGGTGTAATAGCCATCCGGTGTCAAGGCAGCAGGAACCTGCCGGCCATTGACGGTGATCTTATAATTCATCCTCTTGTGATCCGCGTATTCATAGAGATCGGAAGGTACGGGATGTCCTTTAACCCATCCCGGGATGCGGATCTTCAAGGCAAATTGTCCTGCCTTGTTGCCATTTATCCGGAGGGCTATATCCCCGTTCCATGGATACTGGGTGTCCTGACTGATGGAAACAGCCTTGCCTGCAAGATTTATCCGTGAGGTATTGCTGAGAAAGAGATTGACATACAGATTTCTGTCCTTTACGGCATAGACATATCCTGGTAGAGAAGGCAAGAACCGGCAAATGTTGGATGGACAGCAGGCACATCCGAACCAGGGCTGACGCTGATGCTGTCCCATGCTTTCCAACGGATTAGGATAGAAGAAACCTCCGCCATCCATGGATACGCCACTGATCAAACCGTTATAGAGAGTACGGGCGAGGACATCATAGTACTTGCTCTCTCCGTGCAGTAGGAACAGTCGATAGTTGACATATAC
>DHOX01000082.1:0-2035 GCA_002409785.1 Prevotella sp. UBA5379
CTGGGGCATTGGAGTTCTGATTTCTATTATGGGGTGAATCTTACTGCCAAGTGGCGGAATTTTACTCTTTATCTGAATGGAACTGGACAGTGTGGAGGTAAGGCAATTAAAAACAATTCTTATGAATGGGTATATGGTGATGGCAAGTATTCCGATGCTGTCTTAGGACGTTGGACAAAGGAAACTGCAGCAACAGCCGTTTATCCTCGTTTGACTACAGAAGGCAGTGAACTTAATTTCGTTACTTCCAGTTTCTGGATTTATAGTACTACTGCATTTCGTATTAATAAAGTACAACTTACATACGATCTTCCCAAACATATATTTGGTAATTCTTTCATCAAAGGACTGTCTGTTTATGTAAGTGGTGCCGATTTGCTTACCATTGCTCATGAAAGAAAATATATGGAAATGAATGTTGGTTCTGCTCCGCAGACGCGGTCCTATAATCTAGGTGTAAAGGTAAACTTATAATAATGCAATTAAAGAATAAAATCATGAAAAAGATAAATATTATTGGAGTAATGTTCCTTTCTTTGGTATGCACATCTTGCGGTGATCTCTTTGTGCCTGAGAAGGAGAATAATCTTGGTGTTGATTATATGGATAAAAATGCTTCTTATGCAGAAGGTGTTTTGGGTAATGCCTATACAAGAGTTCCATGTAATTCCTTCTCTTTCGATGATGTGGCAACGGATGATGCAATAAGCAATGATCCTACGGATAACTATAGAAAAATGGCAGCCGGAACCTGGACCTCTGATAATAATCCGGAAGAAAAATGGCAAAACTGCCGAGCTGCAATCATGTATATCAACTTATTCCTTTCACGTGCAGGAAATGTACAGTGGGCGACAGATACCATAGCTTCACACATGTATAAAGATCGCGAAATGGGAGAGGCTTATGGACTCCGGGCCATGTATATGTTCTATCTCCTTCAGGCTCATGCGGGCTATGCGGCTGATGGTACTTTGTTGGGAATACCGATTGTGACTGATCCTGAAACTACAAATGGCAACTTCAATATTCCACGCAATACTTTCAAAGAGTGTATTCAGGCCATTAATAATGATTGTAGTAAGGCTTTGTCCCTTCTCCCTACAAAATACATTGATGGTGGGGAAATTCCTGCGAAATATCAGAAAATTGGTGCTACACAAAATGAATATGATCGTGTCTTTGGCGCTAAATTCAATGGACGTATGGATGGTGCTATCGTAGAAGCTTTTCGTTCTAAAGCTGATTTGCTGGGCGCTAGTCCTGCATTTAATGCCAATTCAGGTGTTACATGGGCTGAAGCAGCGAATAGTGCAGCTATAGTTCTTGACCGGATCGGTGGTGTTGGCGGTATGGATCCTAAAGGATGGACTTGGTATGCAAATACAACTGAAATTGATGGTTTGAAAAATGGTTCTTGCCCTGCTGAAGTAATGTGGCGTGGGGAGAAGTCCCAAGATACTACTTGGGAAGCAAGAAACTTTCCTCCTTCTCTTTATGGGCGTGGGAGAATCAATCCGACGCAGAATTTTGTCGATGCTTTTCCTATGGCTAATGGATATCCTATCACTGATTCTGAGAGTGGATACAATGCAAGTGATCCCTATAGTAACCGTGATCCCCGTTTGGCAGCATACGTTGTTCTTAACGGATCTACTGAGGGTGTGGACAACACGGTCATTACGACAGCATCTGATGGTTCGACTAAGGATGCTCTGAATAAGGTGAATGGGAGTTCTACCCGAACAGGATATTATCTTCGGAAACTTCTTCGGCAGGATGTTAACTTGAATCCAACGTCAGTGACCAAGCAATATCATTATACGCCTCGTATCCGTTATACGGAAATTTTCCTTGATTACGCTGAGGCAGCAAATGAAGCCTGGGGACCTACAGGAACAGGTGGACACGCTTATTCTGCATACGATGTGATTAAGGCTATTCGTTCACGTGCCGGAGTGGGTAAGGATAATGGAGATGCTTATCTGGAATCTATTAAGAATGATAAGGATAAAATGCGTCAATTGATTCGTAA
>DHOX01000082.1:2298-2894 GCA_002409785.1 Prevotella sp. UBA5379
ATATAAGAAGATTGATGTTGATACTCGAAACTATAAAGATTATCAGTATTATGGCCCGATTCCGTATTCGGAAGTATTGAAATTTAATCAATTAATTCAGAATAAGGGTTGGTAAAATATGTTTTATTCCATAAAAGTCATGTTTTAATGGATAAATAGTATTTCTTTGTAGACTATAATTAAACAATAATAATAATGAAAAAGATAATCACAATATCATCGCTTGTTTCTGTTCTTGCAGTGCTCTCAATTTTTTCTTCTTGCAAGAATGATGATATCAGCTTTGGCAACTATGACTACCAGACCGTATATTTTGCTAACCAGAATCCGGTGCGCACCATTACTCTCGGCGATGATGTCTATAGTACCGAATTGGACAATGAACATAAATTCCAAATTTATGCAACACTGGGTGGTGTGGAATCAAATTCCAAGAATCGTACCATAAAAGTTGTTGTCGACAATGACTTGGTAAAGAATCTTTATTTTAGTGATGGTTCTGCTGTTCAAGCTATGCCTGCAGCGTATTATTCGCTGGATGGAAATACGATAACGATTCCTTCTGGGAAGATCATGGGTGCTGTGAATATACAACT
>DHOX01000061.1 GCA_002409785.1 Prevotella sp. UBA5379
TTTCATACCAAGGGAATATCTTATCATGCATCGAGAAAATCAGATTACCACTTTAAAAAATTTAAACGGAACGAAGAGGCCTGGAGAAACTTGATGGAATATTTCCTGATGGATAAATGGGAGGTGGCGGTAAATGTGTTGAATGAGGGCTACGATACATACGGTTCTTATCGCTATCCTCCACAGTATCCTCACCAACCTGGGCATTTCTATATGTATGCTGGGAATTTCTGGTGGGTACGTTCTGAATATGTGAGAAAATTGCAGGTAATCCGGAAGGACCAACGCGGTGATCGGTTTCTGGCTGAACGCTGGATATATCAACAACATCCTAGGGATTTCAGCGCTTTTGATACATGGGCCTTATTGTATAGTACTTATCTTCCGTCATCTGTTTACCGGCAATCACATTCTCCCCTTATGGACCGTTGCCATTTTATGATTTCTTTTAATTGGCAGAAGTTTCTGAGAAAAGTATTTGGATACCAGTATGGGAAACATAACAATGATAAGTTTCAGAAGGTATAGGATCTTTCAGAATTTTATACTATCTTTGCAACATATAATGAAAAAATACGGATGCTGAAGACCTATAATACAGGAGAAACTGAAGAGGATCTTCGAGAGAAATATAACCCCGAGGGTTCGGTGCTCAGGAGAGCACAATTGAGGATGCTCGATATGGCTGTATATCTGCAGCAGACTGCGCACAGGATAGGTGTTCCCTGTCGTCTGGATGGTGGTAATGTGCTGGGAGCACTCCGCCATGGTGGATTTATACCCTGGGATGATGATGTGGACTTTGTCGTTGCTCATAAGGATTTCAAACGTCTCTGCCGCTATCTGAAAGATCATCCGCATCCTCAGTATGTGTTGCAGGACAATGAGACGGATAAGGGATACTATAAGGAATGGGCTATGCTGAGGGACCTTAGAAGTCATACGGTGAGTCACGACGCTGATGAGAGTGCGGATCGCCGGTGTTTCGAAGCCCAGCACTTTAGCGGATTGCATATAGACATCTTCCCTTACGAAGACCACATGATTCCGGGACTGCAGAGGCTGGCTGGAAAATTGTCTGTGAATGTAAATTTGAGATTTGCGGGTGTCCATCCGCACATTGCCCAATTCTGTTATGATGGGCTTCACTATATTTTGTTTCCTGTATTTCGGCTTTTGGGGCATTTGTTCGGGAATTCTCAATCTTGTATGCATTCTTATGGGGCTTGGTTTTATGAACGGCACCCTAAAGAATGTATGGTCCCTCACCGGAACTTGTTATTTGAGGGGCATCTTTTTGAAGGGCCGGCTCAGCCAGAGCGTTTCTGCCGTATTGCTTATGGCAATTATATGGATCTTCCGCCGGTGGATAAGCGTGATCGCCATAAGGTGGACATCATTATTGATGAATAAAATGTGTTTCTTATGAATATAGCCGTTATTTTTGCTGGAGGATCGGGTGTCCGCATGCATACCAAGTCCAGACCCAAGCAGTTCCTGGACTTGAACGGGAAACCGATCATTATCTATACGCTGGAACTGTTTGATAATCATCCTCTGATTGATGCTATCGTGGTAGCTTGTATTGAGGAATGGATACCCTTTCTGAAAAAGCAATTACGGAAATTTGAAATTACTAAGGTCGCTAAAATTGTTCCTGGTGGGAGTACCGGGCAGGACTCAATTTATAATGGACTGAAGGCAGCCCAGGAAATCTCAGAGTCAGCGGATGATATTGTCCTTATTCATGATGGCGTGAGACCTTTGATTACTGAGGAAACGATTACGGATAATATTAATAAGGTGAAAGCGTGTGGATCTTGCATCACCTGTATTCCTGCCACGGAGACTTTTATCGTAAGGCAGAAAGATAATCTCCTCGAAATTCCGAAACGTTCTGATTCTTTAATCGCCAGGGCCCCACAGAGTTTTTATCTGAAAGATATTCTGGGTGCTCATCAAAGGGCAAGGAGTGAAGGACATCACGATTTCATAGATTCTTGTACGATGATGAGCTCTTATGGGTATAAACTTGGTACGATCATAGGACCTATGGAGAATATCAAGATTACTACCCCTACAGACTATTTCGTCTTGCGGGCCATGATTAAGGTACATGAGGATCAGCAGATATTCGGGATTCTTTAGTGGATGAAAATGAAAAAACGTGGATAGATAAGGACGTTGAATGCTTAAGGCTATGAATGCAACTCTAAAAGAAGACATCTCTGTGTTCGTTTCTCGTTTCCCTCTTTATGGGGAATTAAGGGATAAGTCTTTGACGATCACAGGTGCGACCGGACTATTGGGATCGTGTATGGTAAGGTGCTTGCTGGCCCTTAACGAGAAGTATGACCTCCAACTTCGGATTATTGCAGTGGTCAGAGATTTGGAGAAAGCTCAGCGTCTGTTTGGAGCGCCGGATCTTACCCTTTCTTATTATGTCTGTGATTTCGCCTCCCTTACTCCTTTTGCTCCTCCTCGTACGGACTATTTTATCCATTTTGCTAGTCCTACTGCATCAAGATATTTCGTGGAACATCCTGTCGAGACTTTGCAGACGGGAGTGAATGGAATTGAGAAGGTGCTGGATTTTGCACGGGAAAAGCCTTTGAGGTCGCTAGTCTATATCTCTTCCATGGAGGTTTATGGCTCGATATATGATGATCGTCAACCTTTGACGGAGGATGAACAAGGCTATCTTGATCCGATGTCGACGAGGAGTAGCTATCCTATGGCTAAGCGTACGGCAGAATGCTTTTGTCGTGCGTTTGCTGAGGAATATCATATTCCTGTGAAAGTTGCCAGATTGGCTCAGACTTTTGGCGCAGGTGTGTCGAAAGATGATCATCGGGTATTTGCCCAGTTTTCTCGGAATATCCTGCAAGGGAAGAATATCGTGCTCTATACGAAAGGTGAGGTTGGACACTGCTATTGTTATACGATGGATGCCATGAGTGGAATACTTTATATCTTGTTGCGTGGTGGAGACGGGGAGGCTTATAATGTGGCAAATGAGCAAACATATATATCAATAATTGATATGGCTGAATTTCTTTGCCGGGAGTTTGCACCTCAACTCAAACCTGTGATTGAACTAAAAGAAAATATGGGTTATCCTCCAACTACGAAATTACGTTTGTCAACTCACAAGATCCGGACTTTAGGGTGGAAACCTCAATATAGCCTGAAGACTATGTTTGAAAGACTGATGCAGTCTATGCAGGAATGATCGTTTATCTGGTGAGGCATACGGAGTTTATGCTTATAGTTGTCTTTTAGAAATGTGGCTTGCAGATATCGTACTGCACATTGTTATAAGAGAAGATAAGGGGATAGAAAAAACTTCTGATGATTCCACTGATTCCTTTTGCATTGCCATTATAATAAATGGTATGCCGGTGCTTCATGCAGAGCCAGCAGAGACGGAGTAGTGCAAAAAAATCCTTTTGTAACATTAAATGACTCATCTCGTGTGACAAGGGAAGGAAATCTTCTGAGGTTGAGGCATAGATATGACGGTAAAGTGATTTCCATGTGTCTTTTTGCTGGAGTGTGTGATAATTCCTTAATCCGTATAGATAGGGTTGATAGGTTAACTTGTGATTGAATTCCTTATGAAATCTTCTCTGTTCGGCCGCAACGGTAGAATTACTGTGCGTACGATGCCAGTTGAGAGGTTCATCGACCCTGATAATGCCGTGGTGGAGTTGTGCCTGGATCGCCAGACTCCAATCATAAGGAATATAATTTAACCAATTTCCCGGATCTTGTGCAAAATGACGCTCGAGGAGCATCGTGTGACCGGCAAAGGCATTGAAGAGAAGTGCTTCTGGGGTGTATTGCGGAGTCACATAGACACAATGGTCTGGGCTCGTACCGCGGTAGTGGCAGCAGAAACAGAGATCATGATCGCCGATAGCAGCCATTTGCTGTTCTAGTTTTTTCGGATACCAGACATCATCCTGATCGGATAAAGCAATATAGTCCCCTGTGGCTCTGGCTGTTGCGGTCTTGAAATTCTCGTTGAATCCTAATCTTCTTGGGTTTTGATAAAACTTGATGAAGGAGTGGGCTTTTGCAAAGGCTTCGCAGATGCTCGGTGTAGAGTCATCGGAACGGTCATCCTGGATAATCAATTCATATAAAGGATAGGTCTGTTTCAATATGGAATTGATTTGTTCCTGTATGTATTTCTCTCCATTATAGGTGCATAGGATGACGGAAATGGTTTGATTCTTGTTCATCTTGAAATTTATTTCGTGCAAATTTACAACTAAATCGTTGATGTTCAAAGAATAATGTGTATTTTTGTGCCCAAATTCAATTATTAGCAACGATGTCTCTGAAATCATTATACGATTCTGTTTTTCATGTTTATAAACGTTATGACCTGACTCCCTGGGATCGTCTGCCGAAGGATATTCCCCAGATATATGGTGTCTATCATATATTTTGTGCTCCGGGATGGCAGAGTCTGGTCAAAGATCAGATGGAGAGTTTGAGGTCTTCTGGGCTGTGGGCTGCCACGAAAAAGTTATTTGTCAGTTGTATTATCTCAAAAGACAGTGATATGGGGGAGCTTCGTTCTATCATGGGTCCTGATGAGAAATGGGAGGTTATTGCGGTAGGAAAAGATAAAACAAAGTTTGAATTTCCAGCGCTGAATTTCATACAAGGTTTCTGCAGAGATCATAAATGCCTGGTCTACTATTTCCATACCAAGGGAATCTCGCTCATGTCAACAACAAATCATTCACGAGACTATCGGAAATTTAAACGCAATGTAACGGCATGGCGCAAGATGATGGAATATTTCGTTTTTGATAGATGGCAAGTAGCCGTTAATGTCTTAATGGAGGGGTATGATACTTATGGAACTTTAAAGTTGGATCCCCCTTATACCCGTCATTCTCATTATTCCGGTAATTTTTGGTGGGCTCGTTCTGAATATCTGACTCAGTTGGCTGTACTGGATGAAAAAAAGAGAAAGGATCGCTTTAAGGCAGAAATGTGGATCCTAAGTGGCAGGGGACGGTTCTTCAGTACATTTGACAATAAGACAAGTTTGTATGGAATTTATATGCCAAAGCAACTTTATCTTTCGTGCCATCCTACTTCGTTAAATAAGTTGAGATTTATCATGTCTTATAATGTTGATAAGTTAAACCGTCATCTGGTTGATGCGGAGTTGGATAAGAAGAAAGTGGATAAGTATCGTACGAATGGCTGATTATCATAAATAAAGTTAATAACACTTAATTAGTTATGAGCTTTAGCTAATCATGAAAGATCATTAAAAATAAATTATGTACCTTTGCAAACTGATTATTCGGGGGTACACTTAGGATTCCCGGGCGTTTTCGTGTTAATAATGGCAGTTTTGGCCGATTGCCATAGTTGGAGAATCGATTGCGCAGCAGCGAACCACCTTGCAATATCTCTTTTAGACTGGGGATTTGCAGGGCACGCTGAATAGATCATAATTTAAGTTTTTTAGTAGTAAATTTAAAAATTAAAATGGACACATTAAGTCTCAGAACTGTTTCTGCTAATAAGGAAACAGTGAAGAAAGAGTGGGTCGTGGTAGATTGCACGGGTCAGATCGTAGGTCGGCTCTGTACAAAAGTTGCTAAACTGCTCCGTGGAAAGTACAAACCCAACTTTACACCTCACGTTGATTGTGGTGATAATGTTATTTTAGTCAATGCTGATAAAGTTGTTTTCTCGGGTAAGAAAGAGACGGATAAGGTTTATATTCGCTATACTGGTTATCCGGGTGGTCAGCGGTTCTCTAATCCTGCTATGTTGCGCAAACGTTCGGGGGGAACTGACAAACTCCTCCGTCATGCCGTAAAAGGTATGCTTCCTAAGGGTCGTTTGGGCCGTGCCTTAATGGATAATCTTTATGTTTATGAAGGCCCTGAGCATGATAAAGAGGCTCAGAAACCGAAGAAAATCGATATTAATCAGTACAAATAATTAGGAAATCAAGATGGAAGTAATAAATGCAATCGGTCGCCGTAAGAGTTCTATTGCTCGTATCTACGTGAAGGAAGGAACCGGTAAGATTATAATCAATAAAGAAGATATTGAAAAATATTTTCCATCAAATATCCTTCGTTATGTCGTTCTACAACCGCTGAAACAGTTGGATGCTGATGGAAAGTATGATATTCAGGCTAATATCTTTGGGGGCGGTTTTACAGGTCAGAGTCAGGCTTTACGCCTCGCTATCGCCCGTGCGCTGGTAAAGATAAATGCTGATGATAAAAAGGCCTTGAAGGATGCAGGCTTTCTTACTCGTGACAGCCGTGAGGTTGAACGTAAGAAACCAGGACGTCCAAAGGCTCGCCGCCGCTTCCAGTTCAGCAAGCGTTAAACTTTCTATGCCGGCACAATATCCCCTTTTATGCCGGGGAAAGGTTTGAACTAAAGTTTAGTATCCAAATCGGCTGGATTCGTATGGAAGTGGCTCCATTTAACTATTTGAAAATAGACAGGAACTGATTTATCGGAATTTCATTCCCCGACTACCAGACGGTTGTTTCTAACAAGAAAAGAATTAACAAGGAAAGTAAACAATTTAATATTACTAAGAAAATGTCAAGAACTACATTTGACCAGTTACTCCAGGCAGGTTGTCATTTCGGACACCTCCACAGAAAGTGGAACCCCGCAATGGCTCCTTATATCTTTATGGAACGTAATGGTATCCATATTATTGACCTCAATAAGACAGTGGCTAAAATTGATGAAGCTGCTGAGGCTTTAAAGGGTATTGCTAAATCTGGAAAGAAAATCCTGTTCGTCGCTACTAAAAAACAGGCCAAAGATATCGTAGCTGAAAAAGCTGCATCTGTCAATATGCCTTATGTTGTTGAACGTTGGCCGGGCGGTATGCTCACTAACTTCCCGACTATCCGTAAGGCTGTGAAAAAAATGGCGAACATTGATAAACTGATGAATGATGGCACTTTTGCTAATTTGTCTAAGCGTGAACTTCTGCAGATTACACGTCAGCGTGCTAAACTGGAGAAAAATCTCGGCTCTATCGCTGACCTGACTCGTCTGCCTAGCGCATTGTTCGTGATTGATGTGCTCAAGGAGCATATCGCTGTCAGGGAGGCTAATCGCCTGGGTATTCCCGTGTTCGGTATTGTTGATACTAACTCTGATCCTCGTGATATTGATTACGTTATTCCTGCAAATGATGACGCTAAAGATTCTATAGAGGTTATTTTGAATGCTGTTTGTGGCGCTATTGCTGAAGGCCTTGAAGAACGTAAGGTTGAAAAGGCTGATGAAAAGGCTGCTGCTGAGCAGAAGGAGGAAGTAGGTGAGAACCCAAGGCATGCTGCACGGAAAGCTCGTAAGAGTGAAGCTTCATCTGATGCTAAGGTAGAGAATGCCCCGCAGGAGGAGGCTTCTGTAAAAGAAGCTCCTGAGACGGAAGAAACTCTTAAGGCTGAAGCTGCGGCTCCTAAAACTGAAGAGCAAGCCCCTGCGGCTGAATAAAACGATAGGAGGTCCGAGTAATTCATGACGCATGGTCTTTCGCGTACATGATTATAAGGACCTTTTTTATTTTTTAATCATTTATAAAGGAGAAATTAAAATGAAGGTTTCGATTCAAGATATTCAGAAACTTCGTAAGATGACTGGTGCTGGCCTCGCAGATTGTAAAAAAGCTCTTGTTGAGGCTGAAGGCAGTATGGATAAAGCCATAGAACTTGTGCGTGAACGGGGGTTGGCCATCGCCGCTAAACGTTCTGATCGGGCAACTTCCAATGGTTGTATACTCGTTAAGAAAGTCCCGGGCTTTGCAGCTATGGTCGGCGTGAAATGTGAAACGGATTTTGTTGCTGCAGGAAAAGACTTTATCGCTATGGTGCAGGAAATACTTGATGCTGCCGTGGCTAATCGTTGTAAAACGCTTGAGGAAGTAAGACAACTGAAACTTTCTAGTGGAGATACTGCTGATCTGGCTGTGAAACATCGCTCTGGTATTACGGGTGAGCACATGGACCTGGATGGCTATAATTTTATCGAAGGTGATCATGTGTCTGTTTATGACCACATGAATAAGCACTTACTGGCTACGATGGTTCAACTGAATAAGGAAAATGAAGAGGCTGCTCATAAGGTGGCTATGCAGGTTGCTGCAATGAATCCTGTTGCTCTTGATGAAGCTCATGTGGCTCAGGAGGTTAAGGATAAAGAACTGGAAATAGCTGTCCAGAAGACGAAGGAGGAGCAAATTCAGAAAGCTGTTAATAACGCTTTGAAGAAGGCTGGATACAATCTCTATATTGCAGAGAGTGAGGAACATCTTAATGAGGGACTTTTGAAAAAGGAAATCACTGAAACGGATGCTGATGAGATCCGGAAAATTAAGAAAGAGGTGGCTGATCAAAAGGCTGCTCATTTACCTGAGCAGATGGTCCAGAATATCGCTAAGGGCCGCATGAATAAATTCTATAAGGAAAATTGCCTCGTAGATCAGGAATTCCAGTTTAGTGATGGTGATAAAATAAGTGTCTCAGACTGGCTTAAAAAACAGGATAGGGATCTTGAGATCGTAAATTTCAAACGCTTTACTTTGCTTGCTGAATAGTTCAGCATTTGTGATTGCGTTTTTGATATTGGGTCAGATGGGTGTTTCCTGTAATAATTAGGAGAACTTTATATCCACTGACTTGGATTATTATAGGGGGTGTCTGTCTTTTTGAAGAACAGGCACCTTTCCTTTTATCAACTTTTATTATCCTTTTTAAATGTGGACATTTCTATCTGTGTGTTATTTATCTTGACATGAAGATATTCGTAGTATTACACAATTATTCTGGCCATGATCAGGTGTCTTCTGGGACTTTGCGCTCGAAGGATCCCATCATATATCTGAAACCTGATTCTGCGTTGCTCAAGGATCATAAACCTTTTTTTGTTCCGGATAATTTGGGGGAGATCCGGTTTTGTGCAGAATTGGTGGTACGCATAAGCCGTTTGGGAAAATCTGTTCCTGCGCGCTTTGCACACCGCTATTATGATGCAGTGACTGTAGGGGTGAATTTTATTGCTGCTGATTTGCAAAAAAAATTGAGTGGGAAGGGATTACCTTGGGAAAAAGCAACAGGCTTTGACTGTTCTGCCGTTCTCGGTGATTGGACGGATAAGGAAAATTTTAGCAATGTTCAGACTCTTCGCTTTAGTTTGAAGGTCAATGACGGGTTGGCTCAGGAAAGTTATTCTTCTGATATGATCCATACAGTTGATGAACTTGTTTCTTCGGTCAGTACGAATTTTACACTGAAAACGGGTGATCTCCTCTTTACGGGATGCCCTGTAGAATTGATGCCTGCTCATATTAATGATCGTATTACCGGTTATCTGGAAGACCGCAAGGTGTTGGAATTCTATCAGAAATAGAATAGAATAATAGAGCTTGGGCGCAGAAGAGGGCATGAGCGGACGTAATCTTGAAATATAGAAAATGTTATGCTCCTTGTCAAGGAGAAAATTTGATAAAGATTATGAATATACGGGTTGGCTTTGGATATGATGTCCATAAATTGGTTGTGGAACGTGAACTTTGGCTGGGTGGAATTCGTATTGACTATGCCAAGGGATTGTTAGGACATAGTGATGCAGATGTCCTCATTCATGCGATTTGTGATGCTCTTTTGGGAGCGGCAAATTTGCGTGATATTGGTTATCAGTTTCCGGATACTGCTGCGTCTACACTGAATATTGACAGTAAAATCCTTCTTCGTAGGACAATGGACTTGGTACGGAAAAAAGGATATGCACTAGCTAATATTGATGCTACGGTTTGTGCGGAACAGCCTAAGTTAAACCCTTATATACCTGCTATGAAAACTTGTCTGGCTGGAGTTCTGAAGGCTGATGAAGATGATATTTCCTTGAAAGCTACTACTACTGAGCATCTTGGTTTTACGGGCCGTCAGGAAGGTATTTCTGCGTATGCGGTCGTTCTCATCGAAAAACAAATCGGATAAAGCTTAAAAATATTTGTCTCGTCCTGACTCAGGACAATATTTGGGCGGAACGGATATTGTCAATGTGTTCGCACACAAATAGTTGATTTATGTCAAGAAGAAGTGCAGATCACGAGAAAAGTGTAGCTTATTCTTGTATAAGTAGAAAAAGCAGGCTATCTTTGCAAGTACAAAAAGGTTAATAGATTGTTTAGGTTAGTAGTAATAAATTTAGGTTTTTAGTTATTAGGTTTAAGGTAGATTTAAATGATTGTTTAACAGATAACAAAGGGAGTCGCGAGACTGTCTTTCGTTAAGAAAGATTTTTTAGTTAAACATAGGCAGTACGCTGCAGCCCGATGAGGGTCGTAGCGTATTTTTTTTATGTTTTTTGCGTGCATTCTTTATTTTATTGCTATATTTGCATTTCAGGAGTCTGCTGTTGCAGGTCACCTCTCAATGTAAAGGATTCATTACTATGCGAGTTCTGATTGTAAACACGAGTGAGCGGATCGGGGGAGCTGCTGTCGCAGCTAATCGATTGATGGATGCACTTAACAACAATGGCGTTAAAGCAAAGATGCTGGTACGTGATAAGGAAACAGATGATATTACTGTGGCTCATCTGCCCCATTATGGGAACAGGAGTTTCCTGTGGGAACGGTGGTGCGTCTATTGGCATTTGCATTTTTCTAAAAATCATCTTTGGGATATTGATATTGCTAATGCGGGGACAGACATAACAAAATTGAGAGAATTTAAGGAGGCTGATGTCATCCATCTCTCATGGGTGAACCATGGTATGTTGTCTTTAAAAGATATAAAGAAAATTGTTTTAAGTGGTAAACCCGTTGTATGGACGATGCATGATTTCTGGCCTGCTGCAGGCATTTGCCATTATACGCATGGTTGTACACACTTTCAGACTTCTTGCCATCATTGTCCTCTGTTGCCGCATGGTGGCTCTGACCGTGATCTGTCTAATAAGATTTGGAGAAGGAAGCAGGCAATATTAAAATTAGGAAATATTTATTTCGTGGCTTGCAGCAAATGGCTTAGAAATCAGGCTGAGCAGAGTGCCCTTCTTACAGGACAAAGTCTGACCGATATTCCCAATCCTATTGATACTCGGGTCTTTACTCCTTTGGATAAGAAAACATCTCGTCTAAGAGTGGGGTTGCCTGCAAATAAAAAACTGATCCTGTTCGTTTCTCAAAGGGTTACTGATAAGCGAAAAGGAATGTCCTATTTTATTGCCGCAATCCAGAAACTCGTGGAGAAGTATCCGGCAGCAAAGCAAAAGATGGGTATTGTCATCCTAGGAGGCCATTCAGAAGAGATTGTTGGAAAGTTACCTCTTCCGGTCTTTCCGCAAGGCTATGTCAACGATGAGAAAAAGATAGTGGATATTTATAATTCGGTGGATACTTATGTCTTACCTTCTCTTGAGGATAACTTGCCGAATACGATCATGGAAGCCATGTCCTGTGGAATCCCTTGTGTAGGCTTTCGGGTAGGGGGAATTCCGGAAATGATAGATCATCAGAAGAATGGGTACGTAGCTAATTATAAAGATATAGATGATCTGGCCGAAGGAATTTATGCGATACTTTCGGAGCCTGATCAGAGTGCAATTCGTCAAGATTGCCGGCATAAGGTGGAATTAAATTATTCGCAACATGCTGTAGCTATGAAGTATATAGAAATTTATGATCAGGTCAGAGCTTTTAAGCATTATCGCCTATGATTACATTTACGGTCATTACGTGTACTTATAATGCTCAGGCCGTAGTGAAAAAAACGCTGAGGAGTGTACTCAGGCAGACTTATCGAGGCGTTGAGCATCTTATTATTGACGGTGCCTCTATAGATGGTACTTTGGCAATGGCCAGAAACTATCAGTATGCCAATGATAAGGAACGGACAGGACATATAGTAAGGATCACTTCTGAGAAAGATAAGGGGCTTTATTTTGCAATGAATAAAGGTCTGCAACAGGCCCAAAATGATTATCTCGTGTTTTTGAATGCAGGGGATACTTTTCCTTCTGATGATACTTTAGATCGGATTTCTTTAAGTGTTGGGGAAAGAGAAGATCTTCCTGGTGTACTTTATGGGGATACGGATATCGTAGATAGTGATGGTAATTTCTTGCATCATCGCCGATTATGTCCTCCGGAGCATCTCTCCTGGAGAAGTTTTAAATGGGGCATGCTAGTGTGTCATCAGTCATTCTATGCTTTAACTAAAATAGCAAGAGATATTCCTTATAATACCGATTATCACTATTCGGCTGATGTAGACTGGTGCATTCGAGTCATGAAAGAATGTGAAAAAAGAAAATTGAAATTAAGAAATGTCCATGGCGTCGTAACTCATTATCTGTCCGAAGGGTTAACGACTAAAAATCATAAAGCATCATTGAAGGAACGATTCCGGGTGATGAGAAGTCATTATGGATTATTCACTACGTTATGGGTTCATTTTTGCTTTGCTTTTCGTGCTTTCTATAAACGTTGAATGAAAAGAAGGATGGATGAGCATCTGGTGTCTGGCCATTAGGAGCTCATAATGATGCTTTGTACTACTTTACGAAGTTAAATGAAGCAAATGTTTATACTTTGCATCTCGGAACAGTTAGGTAGTTAGCGTATAGCATTCAATCTGTGTAGGACTTTATATGTTCCGGTTTCGTGAATAATTTGTCCTGTCTTTATTTCGAATCTTCAGACTTTTTTCATATCTTTGCTTTGAAATCCTTTGTGAGTTTTAAAGAGATATTATGAACTGTAGAAAGATAATTTTGTCCTTTATGGTATTTGCGCTATGCTCGGTTTTGGGTCGGGCAAAAGGTATTACGGTTTCCCGGCCTTATGGCTTAATGACCGATTTACTGGCTCATACTGAACTGACATGGCAAAATGGTCATTTGACAAGATATTCAGTAGGGGAAACGCAGAAATTGAAAGGTCCATTTCAGTATGCTGAGATCAGATCATTAAAACCGCGGTTCAGTTGGATTGTAAATGGGGAAAAAGCAAACACTTCTCAATCAGCCTATCAGATTGTAGTGTTGGACAATGACCAAGATGCCATATCTGATAAAACTCTGATGTGGAATAGTGGATGGGTCCATAGCCGTCAGTCGGTTGCAATTGTCTATCAGGGGAAGAGACTCCAACCGGATAGAACTTATTTCTGGAAGGTCAGGGATCGTACGGATACGGACGGTAAGAGTGCCTGGTCTGATTTGAAAGCCTTCCGTACGGCTGCATCACTTTCTGATTCTTCCGTGTCCTGTTATCCATTGGTGAAGACAAAGGAATATCCTGAATCGTTGACTCGTCTGGGAGCGGATGTCTTTTTAGCGGATTTTGGCCGGGATGCTTTCGGACAAATTTCTTTGAACATCTATTCAGACCAGGGAACCGATACGGTGCTTGTCCGTCTGGGTGAATGCCTGGCTGATGGTAGGGTGAACCGTCATCCTGAGGGTACGGTCCGTTATGAAGAGTATAAACTGCCCTTGAAGAAGGGGCGGCAGATCTATTCCGTCATAATCGTTAAAGACCGGCGGAACACTTCCGGAAGTGCCATACCGATGCCGGATTATATCGGCCAGGTATTGCCGTTCAGATACTGTGAGATTGAGGGCAAAGGCTTTCATCTGAAGAGAAAGGATGTCGTGCGTGAAGTGGTCCATTATCCTTTTAATGATGACGCTTCCTCCTTCAGATGCAATGATGACACATTGAACCAGATTTATGATTTGTGCAAATATTCAATAAAAGCTACTTCTTTCGCCGGTATTTATGTGGATGGGGACAGGGAGCGTACACCTTATGCTGCGGATACTTATATCAATCAGCTGGGACACTACGGTGTCGATCGTGAATATTCGATGGCCCGTCGTACTTATAAATATATTTTGAATCATCCTACCTGGCCTACGGAATGGGTCTTGCAGACGGCCTTGATTGCTTGGAACGATTATCTGTATACGGGTGACAACCGTATGCTTTGGTCTACTTATCAGCAGTTGAAACCTGATCTCTTGACGACTTTGCAGGAATGGAACGGGCTGATCAGTACCACAACGGGATTACAGACACCGGAGTTCCTTGCATCCATAAAATCTAAAGGAAAGATCAAGGATATTGTGGACTGGCCGAGTAGGGGAAAAGGTTTGAATGAAAAAGACGGTGGCGAAACGGATGGATTTGTTTTTACAGACTATAATGCTGTCGTTAATGCGTATTATGATGAGGGACTGAAAGTCATGTCGTACCTTGCACGTGCCCTTGGCAAGGATAAGGAGTCCCAAAAGTATTTACAGCAGGCGGAAAGTGTTGGACTACTTTTTAATCATTCGTTCTGGAATAAGGATAAAAATTGTTATCAGGATGGGCTGACGACTTCTCATGCCTCTCTTCATTCCAATATCTTTCCACTGGCTTTCGGGATCGTTCCAGAGGACAGGCAATGTTCCGTTGTTCGTTTTATTGAGTCACGGGGGATGGCATGCAGTGTCTATGGCGCACAGTTTCTTCTGGATGCTTTATATCATACTGGTGATGCTGATTATGCCTTGCATCTCCTGACGAAGACCGATGACCGGAGCTGGTATAATATGCTGAGGGCCGGGGCTACGATTACCATGGAGGCATGGGATCAGAAATACAAGCCTAATCAGGACTGGAATCATGCCTGGGGGTGTGCTCCTGCAAATGTGATTCCAATGAAATTGCTGGGTGTACAACCATTATTACCTGGCTTTAGTGAGGTGAGCATCAAACCCCAGATTGGTGATCTGAAGTGGGTTGAGGCTTTGGTGCCAACGATCAGAGGGGGCATCCGTATGCGTGTTGAAAACAAAAAGAATGGTTATCATTTGCAGTTTACCCTTCCTGCAAATATGCAGGCAAAAGTTTATCTGCCTTTTTCTTTCCGTGGATACAGCGTAAAGGATAATGGAAGGAAGATATATCCCGTGTCCGGTCATGATCAGGGACCTTTCCTGTATTTTGGAACGGTTGGCTCTGGCTTCCATCAGTTTACGGCCTTGCCTGAGAAGGGGAGGGGACAGAATTGTCAATCCGTTCACCGCGATAATAAACCTTAAAGATCATATTATGGAACAATCATTTAATAGTATTATCGGGCATTTTGCCTTGAAGGGTACTCCTGTAGAGGTCAGACCCTTGGGAGAAGGACTCATCAATGATACTTACAAGGTGTCGACTTCGGATAGTCAGACTCCGGATTATGTCTTGCAGCGTATCAATCATCAGGTCTTTAGTGATGTGGATCTGCTGATGCACAATATTGAAGTAGTCACTACTCATATCCGTCACAAACTCGAAACTCAGGGGGTAACCGATGTTGACAGGAAGGTGCTTACTTTCATGCCTGCTACTGATGGGAAGTGCTATTTTAAATCTTCTGATGGGAAATACTGGAGGATGATGATCTTTATCTCCCATGCAAAAACCTATGATACTGTAACACCCGGATATGCCTTTCAGGCTGGAAAAGCCTTTGGACATTTCGAGAGTATGCTTATTGATATTCCTGAACATCTCGGGGAAACTATTCCTGATTTTCATAACATTGAACTCCGGATACGACAGTTGCATGATGCGGTGAATGCTGATGTGAAGGGTCGTGTGGACGAGGTGAGACCAATGATAGAAATGCTGGAGAAGGATCAGTATCGTATGTGCAGGTCTGAACGTTTATATAGGCAGGGCCTGCTTCCTAAACGTATCTGCCATTGTGACACGAAGGTGAACAATATGATGTTTGACGAGAACGGTAATGTTCTTTGCGTGATCGATCTGGATACCGTCATGCCAAGTTTCGTGTTTTCTGATTATGGTGATTTCCTTCGTACCGGTGCTAATTTTGTCGCAGAGGATGATCCGCAGATTGACCGTGTAGGATTTAATATGGAAATCTTCCGGTCATTTACCAAAGGGTATCTGGAGGGCACTGCTGATTTCCTGACGCAAACAGAGCGGGACAACTTGCCTTATGCGGCGGCTTTGTTCCCTTTCATGCAATGTGTCCGGTTCGTGACGGACTATATCAATGGGGATGTCTATTACAAGATTAAATATCCGAAGCATAACTTGATTCGCGCCAGGAACCAATGGGCTCTTTACCAGAGCGTGTGCCGTCATGAAAAGGAAATGATGGAGTATATCAATCAACTGGCATAGGGCGTGGAGCGTAACTCCATTTTGACACTTTTTTATTAATATTGTTGTATTTATTTAATTGCTCGTCATATATATGATTACATTTGGCACTTTAAAGTAATTTTCGTAATTTTGAGTTTGAAAAAGAAATGCCAGAAGGACTGCCGGTTGCTTGAAGGACAGGTCGTTATCCTGGTTTATCATGAGGTCTGAAGGAAGGGATGATTATCATGTACTTAAAACATAGAGAATAATGAACGGATTTAAATTTTACAGTTTGGTTGCGTTGCTGGCTTTCAGCCCGGCGATGCTAATGGCCCAGAACCATATAGATTACCGGCAGCGTGCTGCAAGTGTGGTCAAAAAGATGACACTGGATGAGAAGATCTCACAGATGCATGGGACCAGTAACAAGAATGAATTCCGTATCGTTTTAGGAGTAAAAAGACTTGAGATTCCAGACATGCCTTTGTGCAATGGTCCTGCCGGGTTCGGCCCTGCCGGAAAGGGGCATGCCGGACCTGCCACAGCCCTGCCTGCGCCCATATCTCTGGCTGCCACGTGGGACCGGTCTGCTGCTTACCTGTATGGAAGGATAGAGGGGAGTGAATCGGCAGATTATGGAAATGTCCTGCTGGAAGCTCCTGATGTTAATATTGCAAGAACCCCCCATAACGGACGTACTTTTGAAGGGTTTGGAGAGGATCCTTTCCTGAGCGGGTCAATAGGCGCTGCAAATATCAGGGGCATACAAAAAGAAGGGGTAATGGCTAATGTAAAGCATTATGCTGCTAACAACCAGGAGAGTAACCGCTTTAAAATCAATGAAATCATTGGCGAGCGGACTCTTCGGGAAATCTATCTGCCTGCGTTCGAGATGGCTGTGAAGGATGGGAAGGTGGCCTCTGTCATGGCTGCCTATAATCAGGTAAACGGACACCATTGTACAGAGAACAACTTTCTGCTTAACCAGGTGCTGAGGAATGAATGGCACTTTACAGGCTTTGTTACTTCTGATTTTGGAGCGGTCCACAGTACGGTTCCTTGTGTGAAATATGGCCTGGATCTGGAACTTCCGGATGATAAATATTTTGGGCAGGCTCTGAAGAAAGCTGTAGAGGAGAAAGAGGTCTCGGAATCAGAACTGGATGCGAAGCTCATACGACGATTCAGTACGATGATGAGGTTTGGCGTCTGGGTCAAGAGCCCTCAGCGAAGGGCTATTCCTGCTGCAAATGCAGTAACTGCTAAAGTGTTGGGTGAAGAGGGGATGGTCCTGCTGAAAAATGACAAACATCTGTTGCCGCTCAGTAAAGACCGTATCCATAGTCTTGCCTTGATTGGCCCTTACACGGCAAAGGCTTCTACGGGTGGCGGGGGGAGTTCTCATGTGGAACCGATCCTGCAGGTCAACCCTGAAGATGGTATGCAGCAATTTCTTGGTAATGGGGTCAGAATATACAGATATAGCGGACTGGATGCTGACAGTGCGGTTGAGGTCGCCCGGAAGGCAGATGCCGTGATATTGGAACTTGGAGATCATCAGTCGGAAGGAAGCGATCATTCCATCAGTTTGGGAGATGCTCAGAATAATCTGGCTTCAGCTGTACTACAGGCTGATCCTGATGCCATTATCGTATTAAAGACTGGCGGTCCGGTACTGATGCCGTGGATAGGAAAGTGCAATGCTCTGTTGGAGGCGTGGTATCCCGGTGAAGAGGATGGCCTGGCTGTTGCAGAGATCCTGTTCGGGAAGGCTTGCCCTGGCGGGAAGTTGCCGGTCACGTTTCCTGAAAGTGATGAGGAGACTCCTATGCAGTCGGTGGCACAATACCCTGGAACGGGAACGGTGGCACAGTATTCAGAGGGTCTGTTCGTGGGCTATCGCTGGTATGATCAGAATAAGGTGAAACCTCTGTTTCCTTTCGGATATGGATTATCTTATACCCACTTTAAACTCTCGGGGATGAAAATGATCAGAAAGGGCAAAGGTGTGCAGGTTTCTTTAAAGGTGGAGAATACTGGAGACCGGGAAGGCTCAGAGGTGGTCCAGGTGTATGTCGGACTCCCTGCCCGTGTGGAGGATGCTCCCCAGCAACTGAAAGGTTTTTCCAGGGTGGAGCTGAAGGCAGGAGAATCCAGAATAATTATGATTCCATTGGACGAGCGTGCTTTCTCTTACTGGGACGTTGACAGTCATGGATGGAGAACACCTGAAGGCCGTATTAAGGTTTCAGTGGGTACCTCGTCACGCAACCTGGTGTGGAGTGAGTATGTCGGGAGATAAGGTCATGTCAGTTAATGTTGAGTATATAGAAGATGAAAATAAGTTCTTTCCTGGTCGGTATGCTGCTTTGTGTCCTTTCCGGCCAGATTCTTGCAGCGTCTCCTGTCGTTCCGGGAGTTGTCATTGACCATATCCCTAAGTCAACGGGGATTTTTATCGGATCTCCGAGTATCTGTCTGCTGCCAAATGGAGATTATATCGTTTCTCATGATGAGTTTGGTCCACATTCTTCAGAGTGGCAGGAGGCCATAACAGATGTCTTTTGCTCATCTGACAAGGGGAAGACCTGGAACCGGATTTCCCGTATTGAAGGCCAGTTCTGGTCTAATCTCTTTTATCATGATGGTGCATTGTATATTATGGGAACGAACAAGCATCATGGTAATCTGATCATCCGCCGTTCCACTGATGGCGGGAGAACGTGGACGATCCCGTATGATGCTGATCATGGCCTCTTGCTGGAGGGCGAATACCATACGGCTCCGGTTCCCATGGTCATCAGTCATGGCCGCCTCTGGCGGGCTGTGGAATATGCGACGGGGAAGAGTAATGCATGGGGCGTTCGCTACAGCGCCATGATGGTCTCTGCGCCGGTTCATTCTGATCTGTTGCATGCTGCTAATTGGCGCGCAACGAATCACCTGCCTTTTCAGAAAGATTATCTGAAGGGTTATTTCGGCGGATGGCTTGAAGGAAATGCGGTGAGGAATACAAACGGTGGAATCGTTGATATTCTTAGGGTGCATGCTCCTCAACTCCAGGATGAATATTGTGCCATGGTAAGGATTAGTAAAGACGGCAGGCACGCGGTATTCTTGCCTGATCATTTCTTCAAGATGCCGGGAGCTTCGAAGAAGTTTACTATCAGATATGATCCGGCATCACATCTATACTGGTCCATCGTAAATGACGTACCGGAAAAGATACCTGCCGTATCCACTGACCGGATCAGGAATACCTTGGCTCTCGTGTCATCTGAGGATCTGAAGAACTGGAAAGTGAACAGGATATTGCTGCATCATCCGGATCTGCTGACCCATGCTTTCCAATATGTGGACTGGCAATTTGATGACAGGGATATTATCTATGTGTCTCGTACTGCTTATGATGATGAGGAGGGAGGGGCATCCAGTTATCATGATTCCAATTTCCTTACCTTTCATAGAATAATGGATTTCAGGAAGAATCCTTGAGGGAGATCAGGAATCTCAATTAAAGAAGATGAATGTTTACAGATAAAAAACAATATCGTATTCTCATTGTGGAAGATGATCTGACTTATGCAACGATGCTCAAGACGTGGCTGGGTAAGCAGGGCTTTCAGGTGACAACGGCCGGTCAGGTGTCAAGGGCTTGTGCACTGATAGAAAAATCTCCCTTTGATCTCGTCCTTTCGGATCTCCGGCTCCCTGATCGGGACGGGACATCCTTAATATCCTGGCTGCAGCATAAGGGATATGCAATTCCGATTATCATTATGACTCGCTATGCTGATATTCGTGGGGCTGTACAAGCTATGAAGGATGGAGCTGTAGATTATATCGCTAAGCCCATTGTCCCAGATGAGTTGCTCAGGAAGATCCATGAGGCATTGGATCATTCGTCTGTCAGCGTCACGCAAAACCTTCAGCAACGACCTGATAAAAAAGTAAGTGTGGAGGATAGTGATTTCCTCGAGGGAGAAAGTGAACCTGCCCGCCGATTGTATGATTATGTCGCGTTGGTGGCTCCTACTCCGATGTCGGTGCTGATCAATGGTGCCAGCGGAACGGGGAAAGAGTATGTCGCTCATCGGATCCACCAGTTGAGCAAGAGGTCCGGCAAACCGTTTGTCCCCATTGACTGTGGGGCTATCCCTGATGAACTGGCGGCCAGTGAATTTTTCGGCCATGTAAAAGGTTCTTTTACGGGAGCTGTAATGGATAAGACTGGGGCCTTTGAGGCTGCTGACGGGGGCACACTCTTCCTGGATGAAATAGGGAATCTGAGTTATCATATTCAAGTTCAACTATTACGTGCTTTACAGGAGCATTGTATTCGTAAGATCGGTACGAATAAGGAGATTCAGGTCGATGTTCGTATCGTGTGTGCGACAAATGAAGATCTTCAGGAAGCTATCATGGAAGGCCGTTTCCGGGAAGATCTCTATCATCGAATTAATGAATTTACGTTGCGTATGCCTCCTCTTCGTGAACGTGGAGAGGATGTTCTGCTCTTTGCAAACTTCTTTCTCGATCAGGCAAACAAGGAACTTGGACGTTCCATCATGGGGTTTTCGCCGGAAGCTGCACAGGCCTTGCTCGCCTATTCATGGCCGGGAAATCTGCGCCAACTGAAAAATGTCGTTAAGAGGGCGGTATTGTTGACACGAGGGAAGATCATTAAGAATGATGTGCTGGATATGGAACAGTCACCTGAGGTAAAAGACCTGAGCTTGTATAGCGCTGACAGTGAGCGGAACCGTATAGAGGAGGCGTTGAGGCTTACCGGTAATCATAAAGGGAAGGCTGCTGCGATGTTGGGAATTGACCGTAAGACCCTCTATAACAAAATGAAAATGTATGGCATGTAATCTCCGGCAAGGTATCATTGTTTCTATTTCTGAGCTTCAGCCATGATCCGCTCTGAGGCCGCAAGTACTTCTTCTGCATTTTCCTTAAGTTCAGCTGTCATGAATGTCTGACCGCGTTGCTTTTCTATCCATGACAGTGCAGTGATTGACCGCTCTTCTCCTATCTGCATGAATACGGGGAGCATCCTGTGTGCAGTTGCGGTAAGGGACGGTACATCTTTGTGCTGTAATGCCTCGGTAATTAAATGGCAGTTTTTTCTCGTCTCAGACAGGAAGGTCTGGATGATGACCTGGGCTGCTTGTTCATCATCACCTGCAAATGCTGTCAGAGATGCGAAATTAAATTCATTCTTGTTTCTTATTTCGTTTTTAGCCGGCTGGTGTGTGATGGTGGACATCAGCTCTTCTGTAGTGAACGGTTTATGCAGGCAGCCGGAAAATCCAAATTTCCGTAGTTCTTCTTCCTGGATGTCACTTCGTGCCGTCAGTGCATATACCGGAAGGATGGAACCGGCCTCACGAATCTCTTTTACCAGTTGGAATCCATCCATCTCTGGCATCTGGACATCTGTGATAATGGCATCATAATCATTCTCCTTTAATTGGTCAATTACTTCCAGTGGATGCAGGCTTGTGGTGAGCCGAATGTCCTGATGTGCAAGCATCGCCTTTGTGAGTTGTAGTTGTAAAGGGTCATCATCTATCAGCAGTAATCTTGTCAGGTGGGTGGGATGACTGTTGACGGTCATCTGGGGCCCTTCCGGTTGTATCGGAAGGGTAACATGGAAGGTAGAGCCCTTTCCTGGTTCGCTGGTCACCCAGATCTCTCCTTGCATGAGCTGGACTAGTTTTTTAGTGATGGATAGGCCGAGTCCGAAACCTTCGTGCCCTTGTGCATTCGGGAGTCTTGTGAATTCGTTGAATATCTTTTGCTGTTCTTCTGGCTTCATCCCCGGGCCGGTGTCTGCTACAGAAAAGGACAGGTCGCTGTTGCTTAATCCGACGGTCAGACTGATGATGCCTTTATCGGTGAATTTCAAGGCATTAGACATCAGATTCTCTACGATCTGACGGATGCGGAACGCATCTCCACGGTAGGTCTTGCGAAGTATGTTGCTGCAGGAGTATCTGATCTGGATATTCTTCTGTGAGGCTAAAGGCAGAAAACTTTGATAGATAGTATCAAATAATTCTGCCGGTTGAAAATTAAGGTATTGAATTTTCATCTTGTGTGCATCCAGTTGATGGTAATCCAGCAGGGACGTGACCATTCTCAGCAGATGCTGGGCTGATGCCTTCATGTTGTTGAGATAGGTACGTTGGCGTTCGTCTTGTATGATACGTTTCATCAAGTCGGCATATCCGAGGATAGAACCTGCCGGTGCCTTGATGTCGTGGGTAACTGTGAGCATCAGTTGTTCACGCTCAGCCAGCAGCCGGGAGGTCTCTTCATTGGCTTGTTCTAACTGATGCTTATAGCGGTTGCCCTTTTCGATGTCCCTGAAGATGATAAACAGGAATATCCCTGCCAGCAACAGGGCGGTTATGGCCACCCATCCTAAAGTCTTCACCGAATGCCGCCGGGCCGACTTCATGTTTTCAATCTGTTGTTGTTGCAGCAGGTAATTTTCTCCCTTCATTATCTGCATGAGTTGGTCAGTCTGTCGGGCCATTTCTGCTTCACTTGATCTTAATCTCCTTACTTGTCGGTTCAGTTGGCGTATTTTCTGGCGGTGCCGGGCCTCGGCTTGCCGCCTTGTACCTTCCAGCAGTTTCTTGACGGAATCGTCCGGATTATAGGCTTTGGCCACACTGTCAGTCTCTTTTGCAGTGCTGATACTTTTCACTCGCAGGGTATCTCCCTTTCCGGGTGCGAATACGTCGTGGATGCGCTTGAGTAAGTTCTTCCTTTGCCGCACCGTATACTGTTGTGTAGTTGTAACCATTTTATGTTCTGTTCGTGGTTTGTTGATAAGCGTATCCTTCGTGTTGATGAGATGGTCCAAATAGGGCTCGTAATCTGACGGATTATAGACCGTCTTGACGGTCTGCAGGGCTTCTTCTATCTGCAGGTCTTTCTTCATGATTTTTGCTCTCATGGAGTCAATATGTGCCATTTCATGCTGTTTGTTTTCCATGGATGTAGACATCTCATGGTAGACAAGTCCAACGGACAATCCGATGAGCAGCAGCAAGGCGAAGAAGCCGATGGTAACTTTTAATTGGGTGGAAATATGGAACATTTCATGAAATGTTTTTCTTTAACATATTGCGAATATACGCTTTTCGGTCTGAAAAAATATGGAGAGGGATCTTCTTTTATGCTTTTTTGACTGATAAATGACAAAAGGGAGAGTGGCAAAAAATGCCGACCCTCCCCATAAACTGGATATTGACTCTCAAATTTTATTCTACTACTTTGCCTTCATCGGTGTATTTCTCAGTAAATACGGCATTATTTTTTGTGCGTATTTTTACTGAATAGATAGTTTGTCCATCGTGATCTTCTTTGGTAAACTCACTGATGGCTGCGTCCGGGTAGGATTTGGCGATGGAGTCTTTGACGACCTGTGGCAATTCGTTTTCGGCGGTTGCTGTTGATGGCTGTCCGGTAGGTGCAGACGTGGCGATGGTGTCTGTCTTGACTGTGTCATTTCCTTGTACTTGTGCGTACGATGCAAAACTCATACTTAACATTACTGCTACTACGACTAATTTTTTCATATCTTTATACTTTTAGAGAATTAATAATGTTTTCCTTGTAAAGTATAGTGCCAAGGATGTGCCAGAATATGAGATATAAATATAAATTATTGATAGTAAGCATTTTAAGATATGTTGTGAATATCCTTGAAGGGGGCACAGTATGGGGAATATGGGGAATCATTGTGGAATTTTTCCCCATAATAAGACCTTTTTTTGCAACGTTGGTGGCTCCAATTGAATCTTCAGGGTCACACTCCTTTACAGGATAACTTTCTGCCGATCAGGCTGTCGATGGAGTAGTTGCCGGGACCGGCAAAGAACATCAATAGGAAAACCATCAGATAGGCAAACGCCAGCTCTCCTGCAGAGATAGAGCCGTTATGTACGGTAAAAAAGGCTACACTCATGGTGAAAATCATGGGGATGACGGCCAGGCGGGTGAGAAAGCCTGCAATAAAAGCGATAGAACAGGCCAGTTCCCCAAAGATGGCTAATGACAGTGAAGCCTTTCCTCCTATATCAAGAGGATCGGGGAATTGGGATGCCATTGTGCTGAAATTGATGAGTTTCTGAAGACCATGACTCGCAAGAAGGAGTCCGAAAATGACTCTTGTTGCCAGTAGTAGAGAAGATGTTTGGGCATCTTTTCTCTTGCCGGGAAATAAATAATAAATAAGTTTCATGTTTCTTCTTTTAAATTTTGAAAAATGATCGAGTGCTCATAGCTGCCATCATGACTTATGATGGTCTTTGATGTTCATGCTCATTTACAGGTAAAGTAAATGATCCTTTTCTTTACCTTGGTTGCAAA
>DHOX01000041.1 GCA_002409785.1 Prevotella sp. UBA5379
TCCTTGTGTTCTAAAGACTTGACTATGACCTGAAGATGACAGCCCCAAAGAAGTTCTGCTGATATTAACGGCAAGAGCAGTAAACCATAGCAGTCCCCGAAGCCACAACATAATCAGTATTTTTCCGCTTTCATCCTTCCGCCACAGCACAACGTCAGCACAGAAGCCTGAAGGCATTTATGAACATGGTCAAAAAGAATGGCAGGATTAATATGATGTCCCTTGAAATGCACCTCAAAATGAAGATGTTCCGTCGTTGCCAGTCCTGTCCGGCCGGTCAGGCCGATAACCTGCCCGGCTTTCACCTTATCCCCCAGATGTACCAGGTTTTTGGACTGATGACTGTAAAGAGTCTCAAAGCCATAGGCATGACGGATAACAATGCAATTCCCATAACCGAAATAACGGCAGGACCGGGTTACGATCCCGTCAAAGGCAGCCAGGATGCGGTCATTCGGGCAGGTTTTGATATCTACCCCCGGATGATGGCGGTGCCCCCCGTAAGGACTGATCACATGACTGCCTGGAAGAGGATAAGCCCAATGAGAACTTTCTATTTTCCCCAGGTCGATCCGGAAGTCATGGCTCTTGTCATAACTGACCGCATCATCCGGATCCAGGCTCGTCGGGCACTGCCCCGATGTGACCGGTATATTGCCTGCGGGAATGACAGAGACATCAACATAAGGACCATTTTTCTGGAAAAGAAGAGTCTGGTTCCTCAATTGATGACTGGTTAAACTAAGGAGAGTTTCGGGATTGATCCTTGCCCCATTTACCATCACCGAGAAACGGCAATAGCCATTCCCGCCCTTTTCTCCTACAATAGCAATTGTCTGGCCGGCATGGACGGACTGGCCGACCTGCACCAGATTCTGTATCAGATTGTCATATACCGTCTCCAGTCCGTCCGGATGGCGGATAACCACGGTATTCCCACCTGCAGGCATTTTCCGGGAAAGTCTCACCGTCCCGTCAAACATCGCCTTGACGGCATCCCCTTTCAGGGTGCTGACTTCCACGACGGTCCCTGACAGGCGTGCCTTCCCTACAGGCAGAGGAAAGGAATAATCCCCCACGTGAAAATCGCTGAAATTAATCTTGAAAGAATTTCCATGAGCAAAAAGATGAGGGGTAGCCGTGTTTACCTGCGTCCGTTCAACTAAGGAAAATGTTTTCCGGACAGGAGCAAACGAGAACAGGGACAAAAAGAGGAACAATGCCAGAAAGTATCAGAATATTCTTATTTTCATATCGCAAAAGGTTAAGGACATTAAAGGTTGACAAAACGGCCTGAAGAAAAGCTATTGTATCAGTTGACTCAGAAAGACCACTTGTCACAAGCAGTCTGTATTCATTTTCAGGTATCGGTTTATTCAGGAAGGGCACACGATCTGCGCATGTCCCTATTTCATCATGATTCCCGTATAGATTCTCCCGGAATCAGCACCCAGTTTACGGGCAGAGAAGAACAGGTCAGAATGGCGGTAAGTACAAATATCACAGACCAGGATATGCTCCGGCCGGATTCCCACCGCTTCCATCTGCAAACGGTTACAGAGCGGCAAGTCAATATGCCATTTCCCATCCCTCCTGGCAATCGCCTTCATATCAAATCCAGACTTGGCGAACTGGTCATACACTTCCTCCCCGACCTCAAAGGATTCCAGGGAGATGCCCGGTCCGATCACGGCCAGTAAGTCAGTCGGTTTACTCTGGTAGCAGACATGCATATCCCGCACCGCTTTCCTGACTATCCGGGCAAGTGTACCCCGCCAGCCAGCATGGACTGCAGCCGATGCATGATGTACAGGATCATAAAGTAATACGGGAATACAATCTGCCGTAGACACCCCTATGCAGGCATTCCTGACATCCGTCATCACACAATCGACCCCCTCCAGGAGTTGATCCCGGACAGCAACAGGCAAAGAGAAGAACTCCCCCGCAATATCACGGCTCTCGATGCCATGAACCTGATGCGGTAACACCAGTCTGTCCGTCCCTATTCCCAAAGTCTGGCACAGAGCACGCCTGTTTGTCAGGACATGCTCTATCGAATCCCCACAAAAGGAATTGACATTCAACTCACCGTACGGGCCTTCACTCACTCCCCCCTTGCGGGTAGTAGAGAAAGCAGTCACCCCGTCTCCTAAAGGATAAAAATGCAACTCCGGTTTCAAATCCAGTGTCATATCAATCGTCAGTATATTCGAAGTCCGTGAGGTCCTCCACCTCGTCTTTTCCCTTTTTCCTTGAAGATGCTGTATTTTCTTCCGTCTCTTCGTCCTCACCCTCAGCGTTCATCTCATCCCGGAAAGTCAGGACATCCTTATCCCGGTGAACCAGTGTTGTCTCCGAAGTGATCTCTTCAAGTTTGTTACTTTCAGAATTAAGTTCTCTCCAGAGCACATCTTTCAGCTCATCCAGTCCCTCCCCAGTTATGGAAGAGATGAACACACAAGGAAGATCTGTCGGCAAAGTATCCCGGAGCATCTGTATCAGTTCCTCATCCAGCAAATCCGATTTGGTCACTGCCAGCACACGGTGCTTCTCCAACAATTCCGGGTTGAATTTCTCCAACTCATTCAGCAACACCTCATAATCATGCTTAATATCATCAGTATCCCCCGGGACCATGAACAGCAGGAGCGAGTTACGCTCGATATGGCGGAGGAATCTCAGTCCCAAGCCTTTGCCTTCACTTGCGCCCTCGATAATTCCCGGGATGTCAGCCATGACAAACGATTTATTACCGCGGTATTTGACAATGCCCAAGGATGGTTCAAGCGTTGTAAAAGGATAATTGGCAATCTTCGGCTTTGCGCTGGACAAAGCAGAAAGCAGTGTCGATTTACCCGCATTCGGGAAGCCCACCAGTCCCACGTCAGCCAGGAGTTTCAGTTCCAGAATGATCGTTTCCTCCTGTGCCGGTTCTCCAGGCTGGGCATAGCGCGGCGCCTGATTTGTAGAAGTCCGGAACTGGAAATTTCCCATTCCGCCTCTCCCCCCTTCCAGTAAAGTCACCTGCTGACCGTCTTCCGTAACATCACAGATGTATTTTCCGGTAACCGCATTGTAGACGACCGTACCACAAGGGACATCAATGTAAGCATCAGCGCCATCCGTACCATGACATTTGTCACTGGCACCATTTCCACCATGCTCAGCAAAGACATGACGCTCATATTTCAGATGAAGAAGAGTCCAGTAATTATGATTACCCCGGAGGATCACGCTGCCCCCGTGTCCCCCGTCACCGCCGTCAGGGCCACCGTTAGGCTGGTATTTGACATGACGGAGGTGCATGGAGCCCTTGCCTCCCTTGCCGGAACGGCAATGGATTTTCACATAATCAACGAAATTGGATTCTACAGCCATTATTTTAAATTATTCATCAGATCTCTCAGAGAGAATACGACCGCACAGATCCATCCCCCCACTTCCGCAACAGGACAGTCTGTCCGCCCTTTTCACCCGAGAGGAAACGAGAGCCCTTCAGCATGAAAGAACAGTTGAGGACATCCCTGCACAGATTTTATTTAAGAGCATCCATCACCTTGCACACACGGGCGAAGATCTCATCTATCGTTCCCAGCCCTTCTACATGATAATGGATACCCTCCTTTGTATACCACTCGATCAGCGGAGAAGTCTGATTATGATAAACCGTCAGACGTTTTTTGATGGTCTCCTCATTATCATCAGAGCGACCGCACATCTTTCCACGGAGAATCAGACGTTTCATCAGTTCATCCTCAGGGACAGCCAGTTCGATCATTGCCGCAAGTTTATGTCCCCTCTCAGCCAGCATCTTCTTCAGAGCCTCAGCCTGAGCGATCGTACGAGGAAAGCCATCAAAGATCACCCCTTTGTGGTCTTTTCCAAAAGAGTCATAGACCTTGGCCAGGATGCTGACCATCAACTCATCCGGGATCAACTGTCCCTTATCGATATAGCCTTTGGCCGTTTTGCCGAGGTCACTGCCTTTCTTGATCTCATTTCTCAACACATCCCCTGTAGAGATATGGCCCAGGCCATATTTTGCAATCATCTTCTCACTCTGCGTCCCCTTGCCGGCGCCAGGAGCACCGAAAATAACAATATTCTTCATTGTCTTATTTGTGATATAATTTTATATTCTCTGAGATTCCCCCTCTTCCGGCAGCTGCTGCTCACCCTTTCATCATTACAGGCCACGCAGTCCAACCAAGAAAGCAGGTAAAAGCACCTATTCCTTTTCCGGGATCAAGGTATAAATGTCCCGCAATCCACGTCCCTGCTGGTCATAGTCAAGTCCATACCCCAATATAAAATCATTCGGGATTTTGATCACCGGATATTCGATATTCAGAGGAATAGTCAGTTTGGCGGGTTTCACGAGTAAAGTACAAATATGGATAGATTCAGGACCGTGAGCCTGAAGCGTTTCAATCATGTGCTGCATAGTAAGCCCTGTCTCCACAATATCTTCCAGGATAATCACCGTACGTCCCTTTAAATCCTGATTGATACCCACCAGTTCCTTCACCTTTCCTGTAGTCGAGGTCCCCTCATAAGAAGAGAGTTTTACGAAGGAAATTTCAAAAGGGATCGTCAGCATTCTCGTCAGGTCAGCCGCAAAGATATAAGAGCCATTGAGTACGGCCAGGAAGATCGGGTTTTTGTCAGCCATATCCTTATTAAGGCGGTCAGCCACGACCTGTATACGTTTCCGGATTTCAGCTTCTGGAATAGATGTCTTAAAGGTTTTATCCTTGATTTTTACTACACTCATTACTCGAAAACTAATTTTTGGCACAAAATTACGAAAAATATGGCAAACATTACGTATTAATTTCGTATTTTTGCAACAGATGAAGATTTTTACAAGTGCTCAAATTCACGAGCTGGACCAATATACGATAGACCATGAGCCTATCCGTTCCATCGACCTGATGGAAAGAGCGGCAAAGGCATTAACCAGAGGAATAGAGTCCGTATGGCCGGCAGATACTCCCATAGTAGCTTTTGCCGGTCCGGGAAACAACGGCGGTGACGCTCTTGCGGTAAGCAGGATGCTGTCCGCCGACGGGTATCGGGTTTCCGTGTACCTGTTTAACATCCATAATCATCTTTCAGAAGAATGTGCCACCAACAAGCAACGTCTGATCGAGGAAAACAAGACAGAGACTTTTACGGAGATCACCATGAACTTTGATCCGCCCGAATTGAACGAAGGAGACCTCGTGGTAGACGGACTTTTCGGCAGTGGCCTCAACAAGCCCCTGTCAGGAGGCTTTTCCACCCTGGTGAAATACATCAACCAGTCCCCTGCCCGAGTTGTCAGCCTGGATATTCCCTCCGGCCTGATGTGCGAAGACAACACCTACAATATCCGTCAGAATATCATCAAAGCAGACCTGACGCTCACCCTCCAGCAGAAGAAACTCTCCATGCTGATGGCCGACAACCAGGTCTATATCGGAAAACTTAAAGTACTTGACATCCATCTCTCTCCGGAATATATCCATCAAAAGGATTGTGAGTATAAAATACTGGAAGAAGAAGACGTCAAGTCCCGTATACTGCCACGAAGAGACTTTGCTCACAAGGGGACGATGGGAAGTGCACTTCTGGTTGCAGGGAGTTACGGGATGGCAGGTGCCGCCGTCCTGTCTGCGAAAGCCTGTCTCAGGTCAGGTGCAGGAAAGGTATATATACATACCCCAAGGCGCAATTACAACATCATGCAGATCTCAGTCCCCGAAGCGGTCATGCAGATGGACCGTGAAGAGAACTATTTCTCTGAAGCCGTAGACACCCACGATATTGACGCCTTAGGCATCGGGCCGGGGTTAGGGCAAGAAGAAGATACGGCTATTGCCGTCATCGCCCAAATCAGGAGGTCTACCTGTCCGGTCATCATCGATGCTGATGCCATCAATATCCTGGCCAATCACAGGGCATGGCTGCAGCAGCTCCCCACAGACATTATCCTGACCCCGCATCCCAGAGAGTTTGACCGGCTATATGGATCCATGAGCAACGGATGCTACGAGCGTCTGGAAAAGGCCCGCAAACTCTCCCGTGTCCTGCAGGCATATATCATCCTGAAAGGTCACTACTCCGCCCTCTGCCTGCCGAATGGGCATGTAGAATTCAACCCTACAGGGAATAGCGGCATGGCTACAGCAGGCAGCGGAGATGTGCTCACCGGAATCATCACCGGACTGCTGGCACGAGGCTATCATCAAGCAGATGCCTGCAGGGTAGGAATGTACCTCCACGGATATGCAGGGGATCTCGCGGCCCAGGAGTTAGGAAAGGAGAGTCTGATTGCCAGCGACCTGATCAAATACCTTCCAAAGGCCTTCATGGAGTTAAGCTGACTTCTTCATTTATCTCTATGAAGATAGAAGATAGGAGAAAAGGTCAGTATTCGTTATCTTAATGTAACGCAAGATAATGTCGGAGAAAGACAGAAGTCTCAGGCCCTATTTCTGAAGTCCGATTTCCTTGACATGCCGCTCAAAGTCCTCCCGATCATCAGCAGCTCCGTTCTTCACACGGGCACGATAATTATAAATAGTATTAACCGAATAATTCAGGAATTCCGCGATCTTACTGCTGTCCTCTATCCCCAGACGAATAAGGGCGAAAATCCGCAAGGGAGTATTCAAGCGTGAGGAATCCGTTAAAATAATCCGGCTTTCCGGACGAAGCAGCGCATTAAATTCAGAAACAAAGTTGGGAAACAGGCGCAGGAAAGAATGATCAAAATTCACATACAGTTCTTTCAATTCCTCCTCTTTCCATTCACCAGAACGAGTCTCTTCCAGCAATTCAGCTATCCGACGGTTCCGGAGCCCACGATTTACGTGTTTCCTGAACTTATCCATCTTTTCGATATATTCAGAGCACATACTCTGAAAGCGGCCAATATATTCCTCTTTCACCTTACTGCTGTCGGTCAATTTCTGGTTGAGCAAAGACAACTGAGAATTTGTTTCTGTCAATCGCAGATTAAGGCCAGACAACTGTCCGTTAATATCCCGCAAGTTCTTTTGTGCGTCAGCGAGTTTTTTACGTTGACGATTGACGAAGAGAAGAGAAGACAACAAAAGGAAAGCCAGTACACTGATAATTGCCAGTAACCAGAACAACTGTTGCGTCCTGCGTTCCGTCAACATCTTATAGTTATTAGCGACTGAAGAAAGTAATGGGGCTATCTGCCAATTACGCTGGCGGGATCCAAAGCGGGCAGCACAACTGCTTGCAAAACTAATATACCGGTAAGAGCGGTCCACTTCACCCTGGACCATCATCTGATTAGCAATCTCCCACATGGATCCCTGGTCCATGACCCCGTTACGAACATCCGACAATGCAGACTGTGTCAACCAGTACATCATCTTCGTCGTATCCCTCCGAGCCTTGTATTCCAGGTAGCGGTAAAGTGCTACCAGGGCATAGCGATGAGAGCCCCTCCGCACCCGTTTCAGCCAGACCGTATTCAACGCCATGGACTGCTGCCAACGGTGGGCATTCATCAAATCCAATTCCCTTATTTGATAATAAGGATCCCCTTCCGGTGAAATATTACGGAACATCAGGTTCTGATAATATTGAGCTTTTCCGGCATACGACTTACGAAAAGCAGCCAACTGTGCATAATAGCTCAGTTCATTATACACATTATATAATGCCCAATAATAAGTACAGCGTCCTTTCCGGGTCAAATCTTCCATACGCACGCTATCCAGGACATTAAACGCTTCCTGGTACATTCCCGTTTTCGAACATTGCAAAGAGATAAGACACCGGTATTCCCCCGCCAGGTCCTTTCGTCCCATACACAAAGCCAGCCTCACACACTGATTAAGTTGGCTGATTGCCGAATCATTAACAAAGGGAATATA
>DHOX01000040.1 GCA_002409785.1 Prevotella sp. UBA5379
CCGTAAAGCCCATGTCTGTGGCTGCCTCTGTAATGCTTGAGCCTCCTTCTGTGCCTCCTCCTTCACCACTTGAACTTCCGTTGATAGTAACCAACTGACTACCTGTCGTTACTTCAGGAGTATTGTTATAAGAGGTCAGGGCACCAAGAATAACTACTTTATCTCCCACTTTAATCTGGTTTTCAGAGGTAAACTTAGCGCCACTGAGGTAATAACCGCGGTAAACTTCTAATTGACCGTTTTCTGTACCATCATCTGATAGGTAATAAATAGCATTTCCATAACTGGTATCAATGTTTGAAATCTTGGATATTGTGCCTGAAAGATACACCTTATCCTTTGTGTAAGTTCCTGCGGCAATGATGCTTTGAGCTTTTGCTATATTATAAGGAGAAGCTTCTGTTCCATCCCCGGAAGGTTCACCGGTATTTCCTGAACCACCGGTATTTCCGTTGAGCGAGTAAATGTAGTTCCCTTGAGTAAACTCTTGGGTTCCATTGTAATTCACCAGTTTTCCGCAAACGACTACGGAGTCACCTTCTTTGATTTCATCTTCGGAGGCAAAGTGCTTGTTGCCAAGAGCATAGCCGCGGTAGACGACCAGTTTGTCATTTCCCTTTCCATCATCTGAGAGGTTATAGGTGGCATTGCCATAGGAGGTATCTATACTTGGTGTACCTGTGATGACACCTTTGACATAGACGGTCTGATCCAGACCTTGCCCTGCGGTGATGTAGTTCAAGGCGGCAGCCACATTGAACGGGTCATCCTGTGTTCCGGTTCCACTTGGATTGATCGGTGTTTCGTGGGTGCTGTCACTATCAGTGGGCATCGTATATGGCGCCGGAACATCCTCGCAACCTGTAAAAGTCATGGCCGTCATGGCCAGAAGAAACAATGAATAGATTAACTTTTTCATGTTTATATTAATTTGTAGTTTTCGTATTCTGTAATGGTGTTATTTCGCGGGAGTAATATCATCCGTGGAACGGAGCAGGATCTGCCAGGTATTCTTGAAACGTGTGAAGATACCGGTAATGTCTACTTTTCCTGTCGGCATCACGGCAGTGGCAAAATCTGCGTATGTACTTGTCCGCAGGACAAGATTCTGACTGCTGAACCCACTGAAAGGCCGGTTGGCACAGTTGGAGGTGAGCTGTACGCTGCCGTCACTCGGTGCATAGACAGCTTTTCCGTCTGCATCGGCAAGGGCCACGTTATGAATGGTCATCAACTTACCACAATTGTCATTCAGATACCCTGCGTCGGTCACCTTGCTGGCATCGAAGTCCTCTGTCAGGTCCTTGGCCTTTGACGGATCTACTGTGCCTAGCAGCTTGACATGATTCTCCCATGTGTAACGGTCCATGCGGCCGATGGACTTTGCTCCGGTGGAAGTGTTGACATAGACGCCGCCCACTTCACACTGCTGGCCGTAACCACCGATGTAAAGTCCATTAAGGTTGATGAGTATCTCCTGTCCTACAGGCAGGTAACCATGCAGGCCGCCGGCATTGATGCAGACCAGCAGAGCGCCGGTGGAATCCTGGAGGGCAATCTCCTGATAGATGTTGCCCTGCTCATCATTGCCGGTGACGATACCTTTGATTTGGACATCTGCATTTATCTGGGTATAGTTACTCTGACTGATGACATTACTGTAATTCTCCTTCAGTTTCTGGATCGTAATTACTTGGGTTTCCTGAATGCTGTTGTTGCCATAGGGCGGATTGTTCGGATCCAGTTTTGGCGCGGCATAGTCAGAGCCCATACACGAAGCAAAAAGGCCTGTGATGCACAGGAACAGAGAATATTTGATTGCTTTAATTACTTTCATGACGTTTTACTTTAGAATCTATAGGAAATCTGGAATATTCCATTTGCTCCATATACGTAGTATTTCTTCGGGTTTTTGGAGAACTTGTATACACGTTGTTTGCTTAGCGTGCCTGTACTCTGGTCGACGGTGTAGTCACTTCTGCTTTGCTCA
This sequence comes from Prevotella sp. UBA5379, assembly GCA_002409785.1. Classification (GTDB taxonomy): domain Bacteria; phylum Bacteroidota; class Bacteroidia; order Bacteroidales; family Bacteroidaceae; genus Prevotella. Next base: position 1,991 of record DHOX01000040.1, read on the forward strand.
TAACCGCCACTTACAATATGCTGGTTGTTGAGGATATTCGTAACCATCAGGTTGAAATTCAACTGCCCGTGTTTCAGATATACGCTTTTGCCGATGCTGCCGTCAACCATCCAGCCTCCATGGCCTTTTGCCTGACTGGGTACGATCAGGTTACCCTGATTGTCCACACTCCCCATTGTGGTCAGCGTTTTCTGATAGCGGAAACAGGGAGAATAACTCAGGTAGATGCGGTCATAGTAGTTGGCTGTCAGGTCTACATACCAGCCTTTCGAGTGGAAGTTTATCCCTGCGCTGGCTGCTGTCAGTGGTGTGCCGCTTTCCCGCATGTTCTTATTCATGACGATGTCATGGGTGACGGTAGCTGAGTTGGAATTCATATAGTTGACGCTGGCATTATTCACATTGCGTGCATCACTCCAGGTTCCTAAAGTTTTCAAGTCAAGGAAGGAGGTGAGTTTGAAGTCCATACCGGCCTCTACTCCATAGTATTTCTTCTTCATCCCGGTCATGCTCACATAGGTGAAGGCGTTGGCATCATCAAAATAGAAGTTCTGCCATTCCGTGACATGATCCAGATAACTGAAATAAGCATTCACGTTTGCGTGTATCCAGGCATTCTGGTACTGGTAATCAAATTCACTGCTGAACACATGCTCATCATGCAGGTTCAGGACAAAATCATTGTTCATTTCCGGAGAGATAAAGGCGGTATTGGCCGTAGGCGGGCACCACTCATAGCCGGCACCGACCTTGAAGACGTGGCCTCGGCCTGCATCCAGTGTCAAACTGCCCTTGGCACCGCCTTCACCGAAGGTTGCACGGCCGCTCTTGCCGTAGGAGTTCTCCGGGAACATACCGTTCTGCATAAAGCCTTTGCGGCGCATCTGCGTCTGGCCGATCTTAGCGGCAAGCATGACGTGGAAACGGCCGATATTGTTGCCATAGTTCCCCCAGAGGAGTCCTTTCTTTACAAGGATATTATAGTCGTAACCGAATTTGTCGCCTTCTTTGATCACCTTGCCCTTACCATCAGCACCTTCTGTCCGGAGATCATACTGGACCCTCGGGTCCGTAGCCGGGTAAGTGCCTATAGCATAAGTGTTGATATTATGAAACTCATTTGCTCCCAGCAGGTCATCCATCGTCAGGTAGTGACGACCGCTGTTTTCAGCGAGCGTAAGTCCTGTATGGATGGTCCCGCCCTGGTGGAGCTTTGCCGTCAGTGTAGGGTTCACGCTCAGTGTGAGGGCATTGTTATGCTTGGCCTGGACATAATAGATGGCATCATTGCCTATCGCTGCAGCCTGCTGGTTGGCGAAGTAGAGCTGGTCCCAGTTGATCTGCCGGTTGGCCTTGCTGGCTTTCCAGTACTGGTAAGAATTCAGCCACTCCTTATAGGAGGTCTCATCATTGCTTTGGGTAATATCAGCCTGGTTATCCCAGACATCATAGAAGCTGCTGGGCAGGTTCTTCCAGTAGTCCGGCTGGGGATTCTCGCTGTTACTGTAATCGAGTTTGGTACTTTTATAGATCCCGTATCTGCCGAAAACGGAAGTAGTCAGCTTCAGGTCCCGGTTAATGTTCCAGTCCCAGGTCAGGATTCCGGATGGTGAGTAATCATTGACCACGCGCGAATTGCGCTTATGACCGTTCTGATAGCCCCAGTATGGATTATAATAGTAGTCGTTGGACAGCCAGTAGGCTTCGTCGGTAGAGGCACCCTGTGTGGACCGTTCCGTGGGATTCCCCCATGTAGTGAAGGAAAGGCTGCTCCCTGAATTCCATTTCTTTTCTATCCCCAGGAAATAGGAGAGGGCATTGTAAAAGGTTCCTTCTACATAACCGTGATTTGCCCACCGGTAGGTCAATCCTGCTGTAAGCGCCCAGCCCTTGGAATTGAATCCTGACGAATAGGTGTACATCCCACGTAGGGTGTAGTTGCGGTTTGCCATTCCTATGGAAGCATAGTTGCCTGCTCCCTGGCTGCCTGCACGGAAGTCATAATTGTTGCTTCCTGCCATTCCTGGCATCGAGAAGTTGTTGCTTTCGAAAGGTAAGGCAAAATCGGAAGAACGGGTGAAACGGTTCAGCCCGCCGATATTGGAATATCGGAACTGTCCCGATTCCATATCGTTCATCGGGGCGCCGTTGACGTAAATATCGTTATACTTTTGTGAAAAAGCACGATAGCGGAAACGTACCGGCGAAAATAGATAACCTGCCTCTGAAGCATACTCGTTGTTGTTGGAATTCAGAATCGTGACATTTTGCGACATGTCGTCATCTTCTCCTAACTGTGCCTCAGTAAAGGTGAAAGCATTCTCATCCATCGACGTGGCTGCATTTTGATCCGTTTTGGTGTTCTGTGCCAAAAGCAGCGGACTGTAGAATGAGAGTGCGAGTACCGCAATTTTTACCTGATTGTGCATGAATGTAGTTTAATAAAAATTATATCTTATCGCAAAGTAACAAAATAAATTTTAAATTAAAAAGTTTTTTTGATTAATTTTTCATGAAATATGCTCGTAATTCGGAAGAAATTACGATATTTGCAATACTGAAAAGGAGATGAAATGTTTTTTAGGGTTAAAAAAGGTGATTGTTGTTAAATGAAGTTTTATTGATTAAAGTAGGGGGAAATGATGACAATTGTCTTACGATATTGATTTGAGATGAAATATTTATCATTTGAAAAATATAATTGAGAAGAATATGAAAAAACAATTGTTGTTTCTTGCAGCCTTGCTGTTGATCAGTCTGACGGTTTCTGCTCAGAAGAAATACACGTGTTATGCGGTAGGGTTTTACAATCAGGAGAACCTTTTTGATACTTGTCATGATGCGGGTAAAAATGACTATGAATATCTGCCTAATGGCAGTGCTCACTGGGACAAACTCCGGTATACGCATAAAATTCACAATATGGCTCGTGCGCTGGCAGACATTGGTACGGATGTGCTTCCTAAAGTGGGGTGTACAATGATCGGGATGGCTGAAGTGGAAAATGACCATGTGATGAACGATTTGATAGCCCAGCCTCCTTTGAAGGACAGGGGATACCGGTATATACATATTGAAGGGCCTGATCGCCGGGGGATTGACTGTGCATTGCTTTATAATCCGGCACTTTATACAATCAGGAATGTGAAATTGATCCCTTATCATCAGGAGTTAGTTAAGGACAGTGCTTTCAAGACGCGAGGCTTCCTGACCGTCAGCGGGGAACTGGCGGGGGAGCATGTCTCGGTGATCGTCTGCCATTGGCCGAGTCGCTTTTCCGGGAGTTTTTATCGTGAAAGTGCTGGACGACAGGTGAAGGTGATCAAGGATTCTCTGTTGAGAGATGATCCCCACTGCAAGGTGATCGTGATGGGGGATATGAATGATGATCCTACAAATGCCAGTATGCATAAGTACCTGAGTGCTAAGGGGGAGATAGATCAGGTGGGACCTGATGACATGTATAACCCTTGGTATAATATCCTGGCAAAGGACGGAAAGGGTACGCTGAGTTACCGGGGATCATGGGATCTTTTCGACCAGATCGTGATGACTCCGAACTTGATCAACAAGAAAGGCGTGCATGATTATTCTTCTTTGAAGTTCTGGAAAAATGAGATCGCCATACGGGATTACCTTGTCCAGCAGTCGGGACCTTATAAGGGTACTCCGAAACGTACAATGGCTGGTGGCGTGTGGTTGGATGGTTACAGTGACCATTTCCCCGTGGTGGCTTATTTCCTGAAGGAGAGAAAATAGTGAGGACCTTATGTACAATCCTATTTATAAGAGGTAATAAATGAATGCTGTTGATGAAGAGGGTAATCATGAGGAGAGGGATAAGGGACCGGTCATCGAGTCTCATCCTTTTAAACCCTGGTTACCGGAGGGTGCACGTCTGCTGATGCTCGGGACTTTTCCTCCTGCACCCAGGCGCTGGTGTATGCCCTGGTATTATCCGAATTTCCAGAATGATATGTGGCGTATCTTCGGTATCCTTTTTTTCGGGGACAAGGAACATTTCGTCGTTCCTGGTGAGAAGCGCTTTGACCTTCCTGCGATCCAGAAATTCCTGGAACAGCATCATATTGCTATCTTTGATACGGCTTTGCGGATACGCCGGATGAAGGGAACGGCGTCTGACAAGGATCTTGAAATCGTGGAACCGACGGATCTGGATGGCCTGCTCCGTTCTCTGCCGCAATGCAGGGGAGTGCTCACGGCCGGGCAACTGGCTACGAAAGTGTTTACGGATCATTATGGGATCAGGGCCAAAGGCTTGAAGATGGGGAGTTATGTGGAATTTTCCTTCGAGGGAAGGGCTCTCCGGCTTTACCGGATGCCGAGCAGCAGCCGTGCTTACCCGATGGCTGTCGGGAAAAAAGCTGCTTACTATAAGAAAATGTTTGATGAATTACTTTAGTTACGATATTAACGCGATAGAGAATGCCAAATAAGATAACAGTAATAGGTATTGCCGGTGGAACAGGCAGCGGAAAGACAACTGTAGTGAAAAAGATCGTTGAGGCCTTGCCTCCCAACTATGTGGCGGTGGTTCCACAGGACTCTTATTACAACAGTACAACGGGGATGACGGATGATGAGCGCCATGCCATCAACTTTGATCATCCGGATGCCTTTGACTGGAAACTGCTGATCAGGCAGATCGGTGAGCTGCGTCATGGCCGTGCCATAGAGCAGCCTACTTATTCTTATCTGAAATGCAACCGACTTCCGGAAACGGTCCATGTAGAACCGAAAAGGGTGATCATCATCGAGGGAATTATGGCTTTGCTGAATAAAAAACTCCGGGATATGATGGACCTCAAGATCTATGTGGACTGTGATTCGGATGAACGGCTCATCCGGAATATTCAGCGGGATACGATCGACAGGGGACGCACGGTGTCAATGGTCGTCGATCGCTATCTGAAGGTCTTGAAGCCGATGCATGAACAGTTTATTGAACCTACGAAGCGTTATGCGGACTTGATCATCCCCGAGGGGGGCGAGAATGTTAAAGGGATCGGCATCCTTTGCAAATATATTGAAGGGCTGATCCTGGAGGATAAGGTGAATTCGAAATAACTGTCTTTTTATTTCTCCGTCTCTTTCTCCTGTTTCTTTCCCTCAGTGCTTCCTTCCTGCTCCGCGCTGTTGGTCTGGGGATGGTATCGCTGCGCTGCTTGTGTAAACTCTTTCTTGCACCGTGCTGCCTTGATGGAATTGGTACATTCTACGACTCCGTAGAGTATCATGCACCATCCAATGACTACTAATGGAGCTGCGGCAATTGCTGAAGGCTTGATCAGGGCGATAAGACCGACCAGGAGGATAATGGAGGGGAATATCCAGAAGGCGGCTCCCACCTTGGCAAATTTCTTTACCATGGCAAGATTGATAAACTGGTTGATGGCTCCAAGGATCAGTATGAGTGCGAAGATAAGCGTAAGGGCGGTGATGAAATTGTTCGGGATGAGGGCCAGGATAATACCTAATATAATGCTTCCTATTCCTACGATCGGAAAGGCGGGTTTCTGACCCGTCAGTTGTTTGCCATTGGCATCATAGATGATGGCATCTGAGGCGTGTTTCCGGGTACTATAATAGGTGGCGATGGAGATGACTCCCGAGATCAGGAATAGTGCCCCGATGATCATCGTCATCCACGTGACGGTCTTGTTGCGGAACCTGACTAATAAAATGCCGACGATAATGGCTGTGATAGCCCTGAAAAAATGACTCTGTAATACTTTCATGAATGATCTGTATTGATATACCTGTCAGAAGTTGCTGACTTGCTTCTATGAAATGAGGTATTTGTATTCTTATTTCTTGCAAATTTACGAAAAATCTTTGTCCTTTGTCCTTTCTTTCTCTCTTTTTTAGTAATTTTGCACGCAAATTTAAACAAAATGACAACATTATATTTGGTACGACACGGTGAAACGATAGCTAACGCTGCAAAAATCCTTCAGGGACAGCGCCAGGGACAATTGAATGAGATGGGGATTAAACAGGCGGAACAAACTCGTGACCAACTGTCGAAGAAACCGATAGATGTGTTTGTCTCAAGTGATCTGAAACGTGCCATGGATACGTGTAAAATCATCGCAGCACCTCATGGCGTAACGGATATTGTTACGACTCCTCTTCTTCGTGAACGCGATTGGGGGAGTTTCACGGACAAGTTTATCCCTAACCTGGAGGGCGTCAAGTGGCCCGAAGATGTGGAATCTCTGGATAGCCTGAAATCCCGGGCTCGTGCTTTCCTGAATTGGCTGAAGGTGACTTACCCGGACCGGACGATTTTAGCCGTAGGACATGGCATCATCAACAAGGCCATACAAAGTGTTTACTATAAAAAACCGATGAATGAGATTGCCAAAATGGGCAATGCTGAAGTGAGAGTCTTCAAACTTTGACCGCTCGGGTGCTGTGTAGCTCTGTAACGGCGAAGGCTCTTTTATAATAAAGGATCTTTCTCGTAAAAAAAACAGCGGGGCAACCTCACGGTCGCCTCGCTGCACACTTATTATAACTCTATAATTTTTCCTGAAAACCTACATTTAATAATTCTGTTATTTTACCTGATTTTTATTAGTGATGTCCGCCAAAAGCACCTCCGTTGGAAGATCCGCTGCTGTGGCCACCACCAAAACTTCCGTGTGAGCTTCCGCTTCCCCCTGCACTTCTTGTGCTCTCGTGTGAACTTCCAAAACTTCTGCCTCCGAAGGAGGAATGATTGGAAGAAGAGGAAGAGGTGTTTCCGCGTGAGCGGGAAGAGCCGAAGAAGGAATTACTGCTGGAATTAGACCGGGGGGAAAAGGTCTGACTCGGGCTGCTGTTGCTTTCCCGGAAAGAGCGTCCACTTCCGAACATGCTGCCACTATTGTTTCTGACAGTCGTACGTGTACTACTCTGTCTGCCGAACATTCCATTGTGATGGGTGCGGTTGCTCTGGTCTTGGTTCATTGAGCCGAAGGAGCCGTTGTCCTGGTATCCCGCATTCCTGGTATTCATGTTCCCAAAGACCCGGCCTTGCCCATAGTCTCCCCGGTTGAACGCATCTCTCATACCCATCTCGTTTCTATTGTAGCTACGTCCTCCGAAATCGCGGCCGCGGTACCAACTCCTTCCTCCGTTGTCCCTCCAACTGTGTCCGCCACGATAATTGACGATAAACGTGGGAGATCCGAAGTAATAGTAGTTGCGGTGCGGGTAGCGGGCATAGATTCTGAAATGCCAGTAATCACCGTCCCAGTAAAGTGGGCGGTAGAAGTAGAGATCATTCAGGTAGTTATTGTATTGCCAGTCCAGCAGAATGTAGCTCAAATCCATATTCCGTTGTCTCCAATAAGAACCATACAGATCATCATAATTATCAATGCTCATCAGATAGTCCAGGTTGATCTCGTAAGCTGCCTCATACTGTTCGTCAGTCAGGTTTAGCTCATAGGCCATTTTATCCGTCAGGAAGAGAGCCTGGTCTTTGGCCTGGTCGTAGCTCATGGCATTTATTGTGCCTGTGAAGGTGAAAAGTGCCACAAGGGCTATTATTAACTTTTTCATAATCGTATGCTTTTAATGTTCCTTCTTTCTTCTTTCAAGGGCAAAGATACATGAAGAAAAGGACTTTAAGTAAGGCTTTTCCCTAAAGTAATGGGGGAAAATCCCTATTGTAAATGGGATTCCCCGAGTAAAGGAGGCTGGTCCGAATCTTGAATGATGCATTTCGTGATGATCTTTTTCTTCTCTTTCTGGTTGGTTGGCGGTTATCTGCTTGCTCTTGGATCAGGAAAAATAGAGAAAAAAGTGGAAATAAGCTGAAAATATTTTGCTAATTCAGTTTTTGGCCTTATATTTGCACCGCTGTACTATCGCCGGGGGTGTTCTGGATTTGACGGCAAGTCGGGATGGTATGTAAGCATGCGGAGCCTCGTTGGCTAGCTCCTGAATCTGAGTGAACAAAAATTTAATTGGCGAAAACAATTACGCTCTCGCTGCCTAATCGAAGTATAGTAGATTACTGGCTCAATCCCGTCACTAGGTGATGGGACGAGACATCGCTCAAGGGATGTTGTTCCGAATCTTCTTGGTCAAGCGGTGCAGGTAAATCGGAAATAGTCCGGGTAGTCCTCGATGCCAGGATGAAATTTTTAGAGGATAAGGCTGTAGTTGGTGGTCCAGGTCTTGCTACAGCACGAAAATGGAGGCTGGAATAAGCATGTAGAAAGCGTATGGTTTCCTTGTTCGGACGCGGGTTCAAATCCCGCCACCTCCACAAGTGGGAGAAGAAACGGAGAAAAATTCCTTATCAGAATATTTTCTCCGTTTTGTTTTTAGCAGTATCTGATCTATTCTTTTCTTCCCCTTTTTACTTACCAATATACAAGATTTTATCATACAGGAATAATAGGTTACACTGTGATGCTGTTTGTATGGTTATTGGAAAATACAGAAATGACAACTGGTATGTTGATTAAGTCTGTTTGCGTTTTAAGGCATTAAAGACCTCTTGCGTCTGATTCTTAACGGTAGATTCATTGTTGCGC
>DHOX01000091.1:0-17364 GCA_002409785.1 Prevotella sp. UBA5379
CATTTCCTTTTCGTTAGCGAAGATAGCACCCTTGCAAGCAGCTTTTATATCTTTAATAGCTGTTCCTGGCCAACCGGCATTCGTTACGAAGGGGACGACTATTTTTCCTTTCCAATGATTGGAAGTGAGAAAAGTGGAAACAACCGGAGCCATTGTATACCACCATGTAGGAGTTCCGATGATAATTCTCTGATAATCTGCAACCTTAATTTCTAATGGTTTAATCGCAGGTTTTATGTGATTATCTACCTCGTATTTGCCTTGCTCAACAATATCATCATAAGAGCCAGTATAGGGTACTAAAGGTTCTATCTCTGCAATATCTACACCTAATATTTTTTGAATATTTTGTGCTATGCCCTTAGTATTTCCACCTAATGAGTAATATACGATTAAAGTTTTTATTCCCTTCTGATCCTCATCAGTTTTATTAACTATACTATCCATATTATAGTTTTATCCAAATGGTTTTACATATACGACTAATCATCTCAAAGCGTACTTAATATCTCATCTACGATCTGAGGTGCTGTCAAATGGTTCTCTTTAAAAACTTCATCCACAGAATAACGATCAATAAATTCCTTCTTTATTCCGAAATTAAGAACCTTCATATTTGTCGGTCCGTAATATCTTGCTATTTTCTCTCCAAAACCGCCGTCTAACACACCATCCTCAAGGGTTACAACTACCTCATGATTTTTTTCCAAACCATCTAATACTTCAGTGTCTAATCCTGTTATATATCTAGGATTTATCAACGTAGCATCTATATCCATTTTATCTTTTAATTTTTCAACTACCGATTCTCCCAATTGATAAAATGAACCTAAACTCAAAATAGCAACTTTAGAACCCTTTTTGGTTATTTTATAACGATTCAATTGACCAAAATTTTCATTAATATTCTCCCCTGTTGAAACTACGCCACCATAATATGGAACACGTATTGCCACAGGATGAGAAGTTTGCTGTATGCCCCAATTCATCATGGCAAAATACTCTTCCTTGCTCGTTGGTGCTAAATAGACCATATTTGGGATGTTGCTAAGTAATGGGATATCAAAAATCCCAAGATGAGTCACATCATTCATGGCAGAAATTGAAGCCCAGTAAACTAAGATTAACGCTGGATTATTGTTAATACACAGATCTTGTGAGAGTTGATCGTATGCGCGTTGTATAAACGTGCTGAATACACCATACACCGGTTTGGCTCCATTGGCTGCAATAGCTGATGCCATGGCTACGGCCTGCTCTTCGGCAATACCGACATCTACAAACTGTTTGCCGGCCTCTTTCCTTCGTTCCTGGGTGAATCCGAGAACAGTAGGAGTGGCTGACGAGATAGCAACAATCGTTCTATCCTCTTTCATCTTATCCAATAGATATTTCGCCGTCAAGTCACTATAATTTTCGCCATTATTGCTAAATTTCCATTTACCTGTTGTCAAATCGAAAGGACCACCGGCATGATATTTTTCTTTATTTTCCTCTGCAAATTTATATCCTTTCCCTTTTACCGTATTTATATGAACAACTACCGGGTGATCGCTATCCTTCACCTTCTGAAAAGCATCAACCAACGATTGAACTTTGTTTCCTTCTTTAACATATAAATAATCAAATCCGAATGCTTTAAAGAAATTACACTCCGCTTTTCCATCTGTATCACGCAGTTGTTTTAAATCTTTATATATTCCACCATGATTCTCTGCAATGGACATCTGATTATCATTTACAATGATAATGATATTTGTTCCTAGTTCAGCTGCATTATTCAATCCTTCATATGCTTCACCACCACTCAGCGAGCCATCACCGATTACTGCGATAATATTTTCTTTGTCACCTTTTAAGTCACGTGCCTTTGCCAGACCTGTAGCCAAACTGACTGATGTTGAGGTATGTCCGATGACAAAGAAATCATGTTTGCTTTCGCTCGGTTCCGAATAACCTGATACATCATCATATTTTTCAGGATAAAGAAAAGCATCCTTACGTCCCGTGAGCATTTTATGGACATAACTTTGGTGAGATACATCAAATACGATTTTATCCACAGGTGAGTTGAATACATAATGCAAGGCAACTGTGGCCTCAACCATCCCAAGATTGGGCCCTATATGGCCACCATGCTCACTTAATTTCTTCAACAATGTTTGGCGAATTTCATTACTTAATATATCAAGTTGACTATTTGATAACTTTTTTAAGTCTGATGGACTATCTATTTTTTCAATATACATACAAATATACTCTTTTTTCAATTTATTTTTTTATCGGAACCACTTCGTTTATTGCATTCATTGCATTTAGCGTTCGCGTGTAACCGATGTATGGCAAAAGTTGTGTGGTGATGCCTATAAGGGTTTCACGGTCGTTGCCGACATTCAGATTTCCCTGAATATGTCCACGTACCTGCATATCGGTTCCTCCCATACTGATTAGGATGCAATAAGTCAGTAGTTCACGGATTTTTATATTCAGACCTGTTCGGGTGTAATAATCGCCGAAACAGTTATCAGAAAGATAATCCTGAATCTGTAATTGGTCTTTCGGCGCATTTTCAAGCATTTTATTAATCGTTTCACCGAAAATAGATTTTTGCACCGCCAAACCTTTTTCAAAACGATTTTCACGGGTCGTGGTCGATTGTGCTTCAAGCGGAAGAGTTATACCTCGCTCCTGCATAATCTCATTTGTAGCAGAAAGAAAGTCAACTACTTTTGCCATACCTACATAAGCCGCCGATTGGTAAAGTATTTCCTTCACTTCAACCGGAATTACGCCCACATTTAGAGCAGCATTGACAAACATTTTATATTCCGTCAGAGCTCCTTGAGCAATGCATGACCCTATAATCATCATCACGCGGATTTTAGTATCTATTTTGCTCTGGGCTATGATTTCATCGAATGCCCAGTTATCAAAAATTTTAATCAGTTCCGGATCTGTCATGGCAGTTTTCGACTCATAACCAGGCCATAGCTTATTATGGTTTTTGACGGCTGTTTCGCTGAGATTGAGCTCTGCTGTATCATTTACTATAGCAGTTGCTTTTTTATATTGTTCATCAGTTACGGCTTCCAGCCACATAGGTTTGTTGTTTCCGGGATTTGTTTCAATAGCCAAATGTGAAAACCAACTATCAGGTGCCGCGCCATGCCAATGGATGACATCAGGTTCGATTTCAACGATATCACCAGGAAATAAAGCTATTGCGGGTTTACCTTTTTCCTGATAATATCCTTTTCCTCCTGTGGCAATTAATAATTGACCACCAGTATGGCTATGCCAATTGTTACGGCACCCAGGCTCGAATGTAACATTTGAAATAGGACAATTTAATTCACTACTTTTTGTCAATGGGGCTAAATAGGCTTGCCCGATGAAATATTGCGAAAACTTTTCCGGGAGTTTTTCTCCTATGGGAAACATACTGATATTCACGTTCTTTTTTTCCATAACTTTATAATATTATTTATGTTTATTTTCAGGCTACAAAATTACTTATAAAAAGCAGTTTAACTCTTAAACTTTTTACTCATAGTCGTATACAAATTACTTTAGAGACACAGTTATCCGCAAAATAGCACTAATACCTACGAGTTTAAGTCTTGTTTTTTAAAAATCATACAAATGTACTAGTTCTGTTTCGGCGCTCTAATCTTTTGTTCCTTCGAGAGCATTCTCCAATAATTTGGCAGTATTTTAACTTTTTATAGGACTATCGTTTATTGCTATTACTTTCATAATTATCCTAATTAAAAAATTAACATTAACGCCTCCATTCACCGTAGCTTTTGGCATAGGATAACCTGCATTTATTTCATAACATTGTACCAACAAATTTTCACCGTTAGCAAAAATATGTGCTCTACGATTCAACTTATAATTAGCCCTTATATTCCATAAAAGTTACTTTTCTCTCTTGTCGGGGTTTACAGCTGTATAAAGTTCATTGATGTATTGAATATCAGTTGATATCTTGAATCTTTTCATTGAGTCTTCCACAAACACATTATGCTCCGGTGCTACCATAACCGGATATTTCATATCAAGCCACCTATAATTTGCATCAACACTCCATACTTGGTTTACCTTCAATCAAAAATCTCTTCATAATCCCCTTTGTTATAAATGACCTGTGACTGGAATATTTAAATAGTTTCCCTATATTTATTTGGAGTTACACCAACACACTTTTTGAATAATCGACTAAAATATTGTGGATATTCAAATCCCAGTTCATAAGCGATTTGACTTACAGATTTACTTTTATCAAACATCTTCTCTTTCGCCACTTCTATCAATTGTAATTGAATATACTCACGTGGGCTTTTACCTGTTTCTTTCTTAATCAAATCGCCAAAATAATTGGGAGATAAATTAAGTTTGTCTGCACAATATCTTACGGTCGGTAATCCTGAAGATTGAGGTAAATCAGACTTAAAATAAGTACAAACTAAATCTTCGAATTTGCTTAATATATCATCATTAACATGTCTGCGAGTTATAAACTGACGTTCATAAAAACGTGTACAATAATTTAAGAACAATTCAATATTAGAGACTATCAGCTTTTGACTATGATTGTCAATATCATGATTTAGCTCTAACCTAATATTGTTAAAACATTCCAGCACAATCTTACGTTCCTGTTCTGAAAGATGTAAAGCCTCATGGACTTTATATAAAAAGAACGTATAATTCTGCATAGAATGTCCTAATGAAGTTCCCCTCAATAAATCAGGATGGAACATTAATGCCCAGCCTTGAGGTTGATGAGGTAGTCTGTTTTCAACGGTAAAGATCTGGTTTGGGGCAAGAAAGACTAAGGTTCCCTCCTGATAATCATAATAATTCCTGCCATATTTCAAATCACCACATTTCACATCTTTCAAGAAAACACTGTAAAATCCAAAACTGTGGGCAGATGGAATATCCTCTGTATATGTGATTTTAGAAAAATCAACAAGCGAAATCAACGGATGTAATGTTTCAACTCCTATTGATTTATTGTATTCTTCTATTGTTTTATAAACTCTAGCATTATCCATATACTATTCTTATTTTTGTTTTATGCAAAATTACTCTTTTCTAAGTAATAAACAATGAATTAAAAGAAATAACCGTAAAGTGTATACAATAATCCGTAATATGTTTCCTCATTAAAAATCAATCTACCTAAGACTGACCATAGCAAGAAATTTCAACTAAAAAATGATGACAATAAAAACACCTGATAATAAAAAGAAATACCACAACCATCAGAACGACAAAAAACCTGTTCTTGGATTTATCAAAAAAGACACTGTTAACACTAATTTATCAAGAAATTACCAGATTGTAGAATAAAAAGAGACAAAAAAATAAGATTTGTTATTCACGATAAAGTTCATGTATCATATTAATATCCTTTTTTACAAAAAAAATGATATATTTGTACCCTGATAAACATAAAAGACCTTCACAAAAATATAAGTTAACCATTTTGAACGAAAACTTTCTTATCGGAGAGCAACTAACACTACGATATTTTCATTAAAAAACATAAATCCATGAAACAAGTTATTAATAATGAAAGAAAGAGCAGTTACATCATTAAATGTTTCGCAACTTTTATTCTGACAGTACTTAGTTTACCTATTTCTGCTCAATCTTATCCTTACCAGAATCCTGCTCTATCCTCTCATGAAAGAGCTGTCGATTTATGCCATCGTCTTACTCTCCAGGAAAAGGCTTCACTCATGTGTGACGAGTCACCGGCGATTCCCCGACTCGGAATAAAAAAGTTTTTCTGGTGGAGCGAAGCATTACATGGTGCAGCGAACATGGGTAATGTAACGGTATTTCCTGAACCAATAGCAATGGCCGCTTCTTTCAATAACCAACTTTTGTATCAAATATTCTCTGCCGTATCTGATGAGATGCGTGCGCAATATAACTTAAGAAAAAGCAAGGGAGAAGATGATGAGAAATTTCACGGTCTCTCTGTCTGGACTCCGAATGTAAATATCTTCCGCGACCCCAGATGGGGACGCGGACAAGAAACATACGGTGAAGATCCATACCTTACATCCGTGATGGGCACAGCTGTTGTCCGCGGCTTACAAGGACCGGAAACTTCAAAATACCGTAAGTTGCTGGCCTGCGCCAAACACTTTGCTGTACACAGTGGACCTGAATGGAGCCGTCATAAGGCAAACTTGAATAATATAAGTCCTCGTGACTTATGGGAGACTTACTTACCGGCATTCAAGACACTGGTACAAGATGCGAAAGTACGTGAAGTAATGTGTGCTTATCAACGAATTGATGATGAGCCCTGCTGCGGAAACAACAGATTATTGCAGCAAATACTCCGTAATGAATGGGGCTATAAATATCTTGTAGTCTCCGACTGTGGTGCCATTTCCGACTTTTATGTAAGTCACAAAACATCGTCCGATGCAACTCATGCTGCAGCAAAAGGAGCTCTTTCCGGCACTGATGTCGAATGTGGATACAACTATGCATATAAAAAACTACCGGATGCTGTAAATCGGGGACTTATTCCGGAAAAGAATATTGACGAACATGTAGTCCGGCTTCTTGAAGGAAGATTTGAACTTGGGGAAATGGATGATCCATCACTTGTAAAATGGTCAAAGATTCCTGCATCTGTACTGAATTGTGAACAGCACAAAGAATTATCTCTGGACATGGCACGCCAGGCCATGGTTTTATTGCAGAACAAGAATAATATACTTCCTCTAAAAAAGAAAAAGAAAATAGCCGTTATCGGTCCGAATGCAGACAACCAGTCAATGATGTGGGGTAATTATAATGGAACTCCTAACCACACTGTTACTATTCTAGATGGAATCCTGTCAAAAACAGGAAAAAGAAATGTCACCTATTATCCCGGATGTGATCTCACCAACGAGATGATCGTGGAATCACTTCTGAATCAATGTTCGATAGACGGACATAAAGGTATAAGAGGAACCTTCTGGAATAATAAGGAACAACAAGGAAAGATTGCATCACAAGAATTCTATACGAATCCAATAGCCGTAACCACTGCCGGACAACATGTCTTTGCGAACGGAGTAAAAATGGAAGATTTCTCTGCAAAATACGAAACAACCTTTACTCCCAAACAATCAGAAGAAGCTGTGATCAAACTTGAAAGTTGTGGAGATTTTCAACTGCTCATCAATGGGAAAGAGATGGTTAAGATGCACACGTGGAGAACAACCCCGACCAGTACGGCATTTAAAGTTGAAAAAGGCCAACATTACAAGATTGAGGTAAATTATAAATATGTAAACACATGGGGGTCTAATATGAAACTAAATATTGGCATTGAAAGACCTATCAATTACTCGAACATCATTGCCAAGTTAAAAGGTATCAACACGGTTGTATTCGTAGGAGGCATATCCTCTCAACTTGAAGGGGAAGAAATGCCCGTTTCTATTCCGGGATTCAAAGGTGGCGACCGTACAAATATTGAATTACCTGACGTTCAAAGGAATTTCTTAAAATCACTAAAACAAGCAGGTAAAAAAGTGATATTCGTCGATTGCTCCGGTTCGGCCATCGCACTCACACCGGAGACCAAGAGTTGCGACGCAATCCTTCAGGCATGGTATTCAGGAGAACAGGGAGGTAATGCCGTTGCCGATGTGCTCTTTGGTGACGTCAATCCATCTGGGAAATTACCGATCACATTCTATCGCAATTCAGAGCAACTTCCGGATTTCACAAATTATTCAATGCAAGGCCGTACATACCGCTATATGAATGACCCTCTGTTTGCTTTCGGCTACGGACTGAGCTATACCAACTTTAAAATAGGTAAAGCGAAATTAATGAACGGAGACACTAGAGAACTTGTGATTCCTGTATCAAATATCGGGCCTAGAAAAGGAACAGAAGTCGTGCAAGTATATATCCGTAATGTGGCAGACACAAAAGGACCTTTAAAATCTCTCAAGGCCTTTAAACGGGTAAGTATAAACGCAGGAGAAACCACAAACGTAAGAATACCCTTAACCCAAAAGTCATTCGAACTATTCGATCCGGAAACCAACACTGTCCGAGTAAAATCAGGAAAATATGAAATCATGTATGGAAGCAGTTCCCGTGATGTTGATTTAAAGAAAATAGACATTAACTTATAAAAATATTCCTATATTGTTGTGGACTATCCATCGATAGGTTCAAAACAAAGAATAAAACAAATAAGATGAAAAGGTTCATACTATTGCTATCCATACTGATATCAATTGGATATGTTAATGCAGAAAATCTTCATAGATTCAAAATTAAAGTCAATAAACAAATCTGCTATATATCATTCTTTTCTCCAAGGATTGTCCGAATCGTAAAATCACCGGTTAACAGCACTCAATCAATTGACAGGAAAAGTTTGGTTGTTACGATGATTCCGGAGAAAGACATCGCTCTCAGTTACAAGGAAAATAGCACGGATGTTACGATAAGCAGCAGCCAGTTGACAGTCATGCTCAATAAGAAGACGGGGAATATTCAATTCTTACACAAAAGAAAGAACCTGCTGCGTGAGAAAGGATGTTACTTCGAGAAGCGAACAACCGGACGGGATGCCAACTCCTACAAAATAAATCAGACCTATACTCTTGATAAAGATGAACCAATCTATGGACTCGGAACCATCCAGAATGGAAAGTTGAACCGTCGTGGTACAAGTATCTTCATGGAGCAATCCAATCTCCAGGACTTTCAATATGTCATTCAATCGATTAAGGGATGGGGAATCTATTGGGATAATTACTCACGCGCGAAATTTGATGACTCCAACAAAGGGATGTCTTTCACGGCTGAGGTAGGTGATTATATTGACTATTATTTCATGTATGGAGGATCCGCCGATGGCTTGAACGCACAGATGAGAGAGCTTTCCGGAAAAGTGCCGATGCCCCCGATGTGGACTTTCGGATATTGCCAAAGCAGGGAACGCTATAAGAGTTCTAAAGAATTGCTCGATGTCCTGAATAAATACAGAGAACTAAAAGTGCCTATTGACGGTATCATCCAAGACTGGCAGTACTGGGGAAGCAACTATACCTGGAATGCGATGGACTTCCTTTCAGAAAACTTTGCCAATGGCAAACAAATGATAAACCAGATTCATAAAAACCATGCACACCTTATGATCTCAATATGGTCAAGTTTCGGCCCGGAAACAAAGGCCTATAAGCAACTCGATAAAGAAGGTTTATTATTCAATATACAAACATGGCCACAAAGTGGGTTATCCTTCTGGCCCCCACGAATGGATTATCCTTCTGGGGTCAGAGTATATGACTGTTACAGTCAGAAAGGGCGGGATATCTATTGGAACAACCTGAAGACACTTTTCAATGATGGTGTTGATGCCTGGTGGATGGATTCTTCAGAACCGGACTATTTCAATTCTAAGGATACGGATTATGAGCACATGACCGGACTTGGCTCCTGGCGCCGTGTACGTAATGCTTTTCCTTTATGCACTGTAAGTGGAGTGTACAACCATCAGCGCAAAGCATCATCTGACAAACGTGTATTTATCATGACACGTTCAGCCTTTGCAGGCCAACAGAGATATGGGGCTAACATGTGGAGCGGAGATGTGACATCATCATGGGATATGCTTCGCAAACAGATTCCAGCAGGATTAAACTTCTCTCTGACAGGTGATCCCAATTTTAATACAGATATCGGCGGATTTTTCTGTGGTTCTTACAACACAAAGGGCCCGGGTTCTGCATCCCGTAATCCACAATACCGTGAACTATATGTACGATGGCTGCAATACGGACTATTCTGTCCGATCTTCCGTAGCCATGGCACAGATTCTCCAAGAGAGATCTACTATTTCGGGGAAAAAGGTGAACCTATTTATGATGCCATCGACAAGAGTATTTGCCTTCGCTATAAATTGCTACCTTATATATATTCTACAGCATGGCAGGTCACTCATAATGACAAGAGTTATATGAGAGCACTTATATCAGATTTCCCTTCAGACAAAAAAGTCTGGAATCTGTGTGACGAATTTATGTTCGGCCAGTCAATATTAGCCACTCCTATCGTAAAGTCTCAATATACCGATGAACAAGTAATAAAGGAAGATGCCATGACAGGTTGGAATAAAAGGAATAATACCCCAGATACATCTGACGAATATAAACCGATAGACTTTACAGCCACAAAAGAATGCCAGAAATATCTACCAAAAGGAGCGAAATGGTATTACTTCTGGACCAATAAACTTTATGATGGCGGACGAAAAGTCAATATCCAAACCTCTATAGACCAGGCTCCAATGTTTGTTCGCGCAGGAAGCATCATACCTATAGGTCCTGCCATGCAATATGTCGGACAAAAACCGTGGGATAATCTTGAGATCAGAGTTTACCCGGGAGCAGATGCGACTTTTACTCTCTATGAAGACGAAGGAGACAGTTATGATTATGAAAAAGGAATATTCTCTATTATTGAATTTCATTGGAATGAGAAGAAACACCAACTTACCATTACTGATCGTAAAGGTCAGTATCCGGGAATGCTTCAAAAGAGAAAATTCAATATACAACTTATCGGAACCAGTTTGCAAAAGACTATTGAATATGATGGCTTAGAAAAGATTGTAAAACTGTAGTAAATATTCAGGCATTTTATCAAGGGTTAAGTTAGAAAAAACATTGATATTTGACCTGAAATTTATTGCTTAAAAAATCTATCATGTATACTGTCATCTGAAAAAAAAACTGTACCTTTGCAATTAACGTTTTGCCAACCTTTTTATGAAAGGTCGCTCTTAATTACTAATAACATGAAACAAAATCAAGAAGGTAGCAGAGCCTACCTTATTTCCATTGTGATGGTTGCTGTGCTTGGCGGTCTGCTGTTCGGTTATGATACGGCAGTAATCTCAGGTGCAGAGAAGGGCCTTCAGGCTTTTTTTATGGGTGCAAAAGATTTCACCTACACCAATGGCTGGCACGGGTTTACATGTGCCAGTGCACTTATAGGATGTGTTATCGGCAGCAGCATTTCAGGAATACTGGCATCCAGGTGGGGACGTAAGAAATCCCTCGTCTTTGCAGGTATCCTGTTCTTCATTTCCGCCCTCGGCAGCATGGACCCGGAATTTCTTTTCTTCACATACGGGGTACCTACTTATCATCTGCTCATCATGTTTAATCTCTATCGTGTGATCGGTGGTGTAGGTGTGGGATTGGCATCCGCTATATGCCCGATGTATATCGGAGAAATTTCTCCATCGAATATCCGGGGCATGCTGGTTTCCTGGAACCAGTTTGCAATTATCTTCGGTCAATTGGTAGTCTATTTTGTCAATTTCATTATTCTGGGGAACAATGTCAACCCCGTCATCAATATGATAAACGGCGTGAATCAGATCATGAATCCGGAAGCGGCATCATGGACCATCTCCACCGGCTGGCGCTATATGTTTGGGAGCGAAGCCATCCCTGCCGGAATATTCACCATCCTGATTTGTTTCGTACCGGAAACACCACGTTATCTGGTCATGATAGGCCAGGACAACAAGGCTCACCATATCTTGTCGAGAATTAACGGAAGTGTTAAGGCTGACGAAATCCTTTCAGAAATAAAGGGAACCCTTAAGGTGAAGACCGAAAAACTGTTTTCATACGGATTTCTGTGTATCTTCATCGGTATTATGCTGAGCGTGTTCCAGCAGGCCGTAGGGATCAATGCCGTACTCTACTATGCGCCCCGTATATTTCAGGATATGGGGATGCAAAGCCCTATGGTACAAACCGTGATTATGGGTATAGTAAATATTTCATTTACACTGGTAGCTGTATTCACTGTAGAAAGAATAGGACGCAAACCTTTGCTCATCATAGGTTCCATAGGAATGGCTGTCGGTGCTTTCGGAGTAGCCCTTACATTTGGAAATGCGGCGGTACATACGGTAACCATGCTCTGTATCATGCTCTATAGTGCATCCTTCATGATGTCCTGGGGGCCAATCTGCTGGGTGCTGATTGCAGAGATTTTCCCAAATACAATCCGTGGCAAGGCCGTGGCGATAGCCGTAGCGTTCCAGTGGATATTCAACTGGATAGTCAGTTCTACGTTCGTGCCGATGTTCAACATGCATCTTACACAAGGAGATAACTTCGGGCACTGGTTTACATACGGACTTTACGGAATCATCTGCATCATTGCCGCCATCTTTGTCTGGAGACTCGTTCCGGAGACCAAGGGAAAAACACTTGAAGACATGACACAACTGTGGCGCAAGAAAAAGACAGACGAGAGCGAAACCGTATCGGAATAAGATGAAACCGAAGGTCAATTCTGACCATAAGTTTCTTTCATTAAATATTACGCAGGAGGAAGCACTTATCATTCGTGCTTGCCTCCTGTCTCGTTTGAACTTACCCAAAAAGATAGAGTCTTTTATCTATAGGATCTTCACTTACAAAACATAAGATCATTATTAAATCTTCTTTCCAATCCCAAAGGCATAACCGACAGTCAGTCCAACCGTATTATAAATCTTCTTACCTAAGTGCCCTTCCAAAGTAATCCTTATATGCCGATACAATTCTATACCTACTCTCGGGACCACGCCACATCCTTGTACACCAGTATCATTATACTTATAGTCATACCATCCAGGGTCTATTATATCATACTGATTAAATCCTAATCCCATCCCTATAAAAGGAGAAAAGTTAGAACCTCGTTTCCAATTATAGTCCCCAAATGCAGTTAATGAAATTGTCCTACACTTGACATCCAACTTTTTATAAGATGTAATCGCCTGACCTAAATAGGCTTGTAATCCAACATCTATTGGACAAGTTCTAATGTTCCGTCTTCCTTCAAATCCAAATGAAGGACCTATTTTCCGACTTCCTGCTTCTGATGACAGACCATAAGTCGCACCTGTAAACGGATTTAGCTCTATAGTCCTTTGAGAAGGGTTCTGCCCATACACCTGTAGGACAAAAACACTTAATAAAATAAGTAAATCTTTTTTCATACCAATTTTCATCATCTATATCCTGTTATCAGGATATATTTTTGGTACTACAAAACTACCATATTTTATTCAAAACTCAAAATCTGAAAGGAAAAAGGACACAAATCACCACTTCTAAATAAAAAAATCGGCAACTAGTTTTCAAGAAGTCAGATAATGCGTACACCGTAACGAATATTACGGGAATCCGGCATTTATTTCCCTACGTCCCTGATATTGAATCTCAGGCCGATGCTCAAACTGGGCCGTAAGGGTTTATCCCGATAATAAGTATGTAACTGACTTCCATTCTTAAAATAATAACTGATGCCAGGCTCAACATACAGACTCACATGGGGCATAAAATTATACTCCACTCCAGCCGTCCCATTTACAGACCACTGCAGCTGATGCATCTTTACATCATTTTTTGTAGTAGAAATCAAGCCATCATTAACATAATATTTCGTCTTCGCCTCGCCACTGACCATCCTGGCGCCACCACCACCGGCAGTGACATAAAAATGGAAATGGTCTTTTCTCCAGATACTTTGACTGGCCGACAACTGTAAACCGACATAATGGAGTTTCTGATGAGTTTTATACTCTTCTGTAGAGTTGCTCCGGGTCTCGTCTGAAGACAACAGACTGTAAACGATCCCGACATGCAGGCCAAGCCCATCCGTCACAGGATACCCCAGTGACAGACCAAGTTTCACAGGTTGGTCATAGTGAGTACTCGTATGTAACTGATCTACCCCGTAGACCAGCCCACTCATAACAGGATATGCCCGTGATTCAGAAGGGCCATACGGAGCAGCATCAGCAAAGACCATTTCCGGACCTGCCGAACCGTCATCTCCTCCCATTGCACCAGAGCAGAAAGGGCCGATACTCACCGATTTTCTCCGATGATGCCTCGCAGCAGGCAGAGACGCAGAAGCCATATACTCCTGATGATTCATCCCCTCCTCTTTCCTGCTTATCCGTACCCTCCCAGAAGACTCGCCGGCAGATCCGGCAGATTGCGGCAGAGAAGGATTCAAAGGATTTTCCGGAAATCCGGAAACTCCCGAAGACGGTATACTTACAGACGACTCCAAATGATCAGAAGAGATCTGAGCCGGGACATTCACCTTCGCCAGAAGGGCGGAAGATGGTGCTGACCGCAGGACATGTACTTTCCTCCCCTGTGAGGACCTGGGACTCAAGGCCCTCTCTACAGAAGCCAGCACACCGGCAACGGTTCCCGGATGATGATCCGATTCAGTCTGCTGTATGGCAGTATGCCCATTCCTATACGGCTGACAGGAAGATTCCTGAGCCGTCTGCACTTCAGTCCTCTCCCGTGTGACAGGGAGATGAAACACCAATATCCCTATCCCCACAGCAACGGCCACAGCCGCAACAGAACGGACAAGCCACAGAGGAATCTTCCTTGTTTTTCGTTCAGGCACGGGCCGGAGGTTCCGTTCCCCGATAGCCTGCTTGACCTCATCCAGCAAGCCATCAGGAGGATCCTTTTCATAGCCGTCTAAAAGACGGCGCATATCCCTGATCCATTGATCTTTCATTCCCGTGCTTTTTTTAATTGATACTTTCTGATCATCCTGGCCAGAATAGCCCTGGCGCGATGAAACTGAGAAGCCGATGTGTCCGGTTTGATATTCAGTAACCGTGCAATTTCGATATGACTTTTCCCCTCAACAGCATAAAGGTTGAATACCTCTCTGCAGCCCGGCGGAAGGTGTCTGATCATCTCAGAAAGACTATCAGCACTCAACCCCGTCAGGTCAGGTTCCTCCTCTGCCATATCCGGCAAATCAAGATCATCCATCCTGACGATCTGAGAAGCCTGTTGACGCCGGAGGAACTGAAGAGACTCGTTGATCACGATGCGAGTCATCCACGCCTTCAATGAACCTTTCCCCCGGTAAGTGAAAGAATTGATGCAGGTAAAGATCTTGATGAAACTCTCCTGCAAGACATCCTTCAGATCATCATCATCAGAGATATAACGGAAACCTACCCACGTGAGGTAACCGGCATAATCAGTGTACAGCAAATCCATCGCCGAAGCATCGCCCTGGTGAAAAAGTCGGATAATCCGCTGTTCTTTGTCAGTCTCCTCACTACGCATCCCTCAACTTCCGTTTATTATAGAATAAACGGCCGATCAGCTCATTTTCGTGTACGATATTTAAATTGATGGCTCTTTTCTCCATCAAATGATTTCCATTTTAAGGTAAAGGTCCCGATTTTCCCCTTCGTGTCCGGCAGGGAATCCAGTCGGAAAGCAATAATGCCATCTCCGGGCCGTCCTCCGAGATCACCCTTCGCATCCTGATGGAGTTCCAGAACATTCAGAGAATCACCTTTGACCAAATTCAAGGTATGGACTGCGCCATCCCCAAAATACGTCCGGAAGTTCACGGTAAGATACCCATCTTCGACAACCGTCATCCAACTATTCAAGACTTCCAGGGGATCATTGCCATAGATAGAATCATTCTTCACCCCATAGCTACGAGCCATAGGTTTGGTACGCACACTGTCCATCCAGGAGACATAGACATTTCTCAAACTATCCGAGAGAACACCATTTCCAAGTTCACTATCTTTCGGATCCCTGATTCTTACCAGTGCCCTTATCTCTTTATTACCATAAGGAGAAGCACTTATGTTCACCGGGTAAAGCAAAGTAGAATCATCCAGTTGAAGGAGCAAATGCCCTTTCGATGATGTTTTCAACGTAACAAGTGCATTCGCACCATTGTCATAATACCAATCGTCATCATCGTCGTTCAAACACGACTGCAAGGAAAAGGCTGTTGTGAGCAGAACCAATCCCATTACCCAAAATTTTACTGTCCTATTCATTTTCTTTCCTTTTCATTAATCTACCTACTAAATGCGACAAAAAGTAGAACCTTGCATCAAAAAAGCATTTTTTACATCCGGTTCCGGCAATAATAATCACTTTTATACTTTAATCAGAATATTTTTCGTAATTTTGCTGCCAAAGGTAAAGAGAAGTTCAACTTAAACGTCAAGGACGAAGTGACGCTCTGGGAAACCGTAAAAAATATACACGGATATGACTATTCTGGTTTTTACTTTAATTTTACTCGCCGGAGCATACGCCGCCGGACTGTTAGGATCTTTGACAGGATTAGGCGGAGGGGTCATCGTAATCCCACTCCTTACACTTGTTTTTCATATTGATTTCCGCTACGCCATAGGAGCAGCACTTGTAGCATCCATTGCCACTTCCTCGGGATCAGCCAGCGCATACGTCAAGGAAGGCATGACGAATATTCGCCTGGGCATGTTCCTCGAAATCGCCACGAGTATAGGTGCCGTGGCAGGAGCCGTCATTGCCTTATGGATGCCCACGAATGCAATTGCCGTCGTCTTCGGGCTGGTACTGATCCTTACGGCAGTAATGCAGCAAAGGCAGTCAGCAGACCATGAGAACGTCAAGGGGAGCGACCTGGCGAAGAAATTGAAACTTTTCGGGACGTACCCCACCAAAGAAGGGCCGAAGAGCTATGAACTCACTCATGTTATCGGAGGATTCCTGACCATGATCGTAGCCGGGATCCTTTCCGGACTATTGGGAATAGGAAGCGGTGTCCTGAAAGTTCTGGCCATGGACAATTTCATGAAAGTACCCTTCAAGGTAAGTACGACGACGAGTAATTTTATGATTGGAGTCACCGCAGTCACCTCTGCGGTCGTTTATCTCCAGCGCGGTTATATAGAACCAGGGATAGCCTTTCCCATCATGGTCGGAGTCCTGTGTGGAGCCCTGACCGGTGCCCAGTTGTTAAAGAAACTCAACGTGAGTCTGCTGAGAAAGATCTTTGCCATAGCCATTCTGTTAGTAGCCATTAACATGATCTATAATGGTTTTGCAGGTAAATTCTGATAAGATGAAAGAGAAAGATAATAGGTCTCAAACAGACATGAGGGAACTGATTGGCAATACCCTGCGTATCGGGGTAGTCACCGCTTGTACGATCGCATTGATCAGTGGAATTTACTATCTGGTCCGGCACGGCGGAGAAACGATTCCCGACTATTCCGTGTTCCGCAGGGAGCCCGCCTCCTTTACCTCTATCGGCGGTATTCTCAATGGTCTGACGACCCTCGCAGCCAAAGACTGGATTCAACTGGGAGTGCTTGTACTCATGCTCACCCCTATACTCCGCGTAGCTTTGTCATTAATAGATTTTGCCCGTCAGAAGGACTGGCTCTATGTGGTGATCACAGCCATCGTATTCACCGTTATTATACTGAATTCCATAGTAGGTGTAGGATAA
>DHOX01000091.1:17592-37194 GCA_002409785.1 Prevotella sp. UBA5379
TTTTTCTTCTGACTTTTCACCGAAACATCCCTTTCATTAGAAAAAGAGAGAAGTCCTTGTTCCTGCCATGAAACCATAAAAACGAGTATTTTATTTTGTTTTTAAAGGGAATTCCTGTAAATTTGCAAAGATATGGCCTTATAAAGAGAGCACTTCGGCCCATGTCTACTCTGACCTTCGGGATATTGTCCTGAAAAAGCGGGAATTCCAACCGACATAGGGGTCCCTTAAGAATATGGGGCAAGATGACAGGGCGATCTGAAGGTACATCCAGAACGGTCTGACTCCAATAACGGCTTACAACCACCTAAAACTATACTGCTGTAAGAAGCAGAAGATACAATAGAGATTAGCTATCATGCAACGAGAAGATGAAAAGATCAATGTTTGGGGAGCACGTGTACACAACCTGAAGGATGTGGATGTCATGATTCCCCGCAATTCTCTAACGGTTATTACAGGTCTCTCCGGGTCAGGCAAATCCTCTCTGGCTTTCGACACCATTTTTGCAGAAGGACAGAGACGCTATATCGAGACTTTTTCTGCATACGCGCGCAACTTCTTAGGGGATATGGAACGTCCGGATGTAGACAAGATCACAGGTCTGAGTCCGGTCATCAGCATCGAGCAGAAAACCACCAATAAGAATCCCCGGTCCACTGTAGGAACGACCACAGAGATCTATGACTATCTACGACTTCTTTTCGCCCGTGCAGGAACGGCATATAGTTATCGGAGCGGTGAAAGAATGATGAAGTACACCGAAGAGCAGGTCATTGAGATGATCCTCAAGGACTATGCCGGCAAACGGATTTATATTCTTGCCCCGCTGATCAGACAGCGCAAAGGTCATTATCGCGAACTCTTCGAAACCTTAAGACGAAAGGGGTTCCTTTATGTCCGTGTGGATGGAGAGATGAAAGAGATTGTCCGCGGGATGAAAGTCGACCGTTATAAGAACCACAATATTGAAGTAGTCATTGACAAGATGGCCGTCGAGGATAAAGATGAAGACCGTCTCCGCCGCAGCATACAGACTGCCATGAAGCAAGGGAACGGCATCCTGATGATCCTTGACAAGGATACCGGCAGCGTGAAGAATTACTCCAAGCGTCTCATGGATCCGACAACAGGCCTGGCATACGGAGATCCTGCCCCGAACCTGTTTTCATTCAATTCCCCGGAAGGAGCATGCCCACACTGTAAAGGTCTGGGGAAGATCAATGAGATCGACCTGAAGAAAGTGATTCCATACCCCGGGAAGAGCATCCATGACGGAGCAATCGTACCCTTAGGGAAATACAAGAACCAGATGATCTTCTGGCAGATAGAAGTCATGCTCGGAAAATATAACTATACCCTGAGAACACCGGTGAAACAGATCTCCGATGAAGCCATGAATGAGATCCTTTACGGAAGCGTTGAGGATGTCCGCATCCCGAAAGAAAAAGTCCATACCTCAAGCGATTATTTCGTCCCCTTCGACGGCGTAGTGAAATACCTGCAAACCGTAATGGAAAACGATGATTCGGCAAGCGGGAAAAAATGGGCAGACCAGTTTCTTGCCGAGATCACCTGTCCCGAATGCCACGGCATGCGCCTGAAGAAAGAATCACTATCCTATAAGATCTGGGGCAAGAACATCTCAGAAGTAGCCAACCTGGATATTTCTGACTTAAAAGAATGGCTTGACCATGTCGAGGACCATCTGGAGCCCCAGCAAAGGAAAATCGCAGACGAAATTGTCAAGGAGCTCCGCTCCAGAGTTAATTTCCTTCTGGAAGTTGGTCTAGACTATCTCTCCCTCAACCGTCAGTCAGCATCCCTGTCCGGTGGCGAGAGCCAGCGTATCCGACTGGCCACACAGATTGGCAGTCAACTGGTCAATGTACTCTATATCCTTGATGAGCCAAGTATCGGCCTGCACCAGCGGGATAACCAACGGCTGATCAATTCGCTCAAGGAACTGCGCGATTTAGGAAACACCGTCATTGTCGTGGAACATGATGAAGACATGATGCGCTCAGCCGACTGGATTATCGACATCGGACCCAAGGCGGGAAGAAAAGGTGGCGAGGTCGTCTTTCAAGGTACTCCTGCGGAGATGATGAAAGGTACCCCCTTCCCCCCAGGATCAGGAGAGACAGGCCGTCAACTGACCCTCACGGCACAGTACCTTGCGGGAATAAAGAAGATTGTCATTCCCAAACAGCGTCGAAAGGGGAACGGCAAGTCCATCACCCTCTACGGGTGCAAAGGAAATAATCTGAAGGACATCAATGTCACCTTCCCCCTGGGCGACCTGATCGTGGTCACAGGAGTAAGTGGGTCCGGCAAGTCCACGCTGATCAACGAGACCCTGCAGCCCATCCTCTCCCACTATTTCTATCGCTCACTCAAAAAGCCCATGGCCTACGACAAGATCGAAGGAATAGAAAACATAGACAAGGTAGTTAATGTGGACCAGAGTCCCATCGGAAGGACCCCTCGTTCCAATCCGGCCACCTATACAAGCGTCTTCAGTGACATCAGGACACTCTTCGTCGGTTTGCCTGAGGCCAAGATACGGGGTTATAAACCCGGCCGGTTCTCTTTCAATGTCAAGGGAGGGCGGTGCGAAGCCTGCAAGGGAAACGGATACAAGACCATTGAGATGAACTTCCTGCCCGATGTTATGGTCCCCTGTGAGGTCTGCCATGGGAAACGTTACAACCGCGAGACTCTGGAAGTGAGGTACAAAGGTAAAAGTATTGCCGACGTGCTGGACATGACGATCAACCAGGCTGTTGAGTTCTTCGAGAACGTCCCACAGATCCTTCAGAAAATCAAGACCCTTCAGGAAGTAGGATTAGGCTATATCAAACTCGGTCAGAGTTCCACTACCCTTTCAGGAGGAGAGAGCCAGCGCGTCAAACTGGCTACTGAATTAGCCAAAAAAGATACGGGAAAAACTCTGTATATCCTGGATGAACCGACTACAGGACTACATTTCGAAGACATCAGAATACTGATGGAAGTCCTGGAAAAACTTGTAGACAGGGGAAATACCGTCATCATTATCGAGCACAACCTAGATGTGATCAAACTTGCCGACTACATCATTGACATCGGACCGGAAGGCGGTCGCAACGGTGGGACCATTCTGAGCACCGGCACTCCGGAACAAGTAGCCCAAAGCCATAAAGGCTATACTCCCAAGTACTTGAAACAGATTCTGGAAAAAGGATGAAAGTCCTGATCTATCTGAAAAGCCCCGACAGACGAAACACATCTGTCGGGGCTTTTCCTTTCTTTTATATCTTATCCCTCAGGCAAAAGCCATAGGATGGAAGGGCAGGCCATCACAAAACCAGTGATGACGATGCCGCATTGATCCAGTCGAAGACAAAACTGCATACACCAAATGCCAGGACACCGACAGTGCATAGCGCCAATGCCAGTTTGGTACTCGGGGCAGACTTGAAGAAAGGCAACGGATGATCATTATGCTTGATGAACATTGCCTTCACTACCAACAGATAATAATACAAGGATATGACCGTATTGATCAAGGCGACGAAAACCACTGCATAAGTAATTGCACCCGTGATCGTATCCACACTCATCCCCTTTACGGCAGCCATGAACACGAAGAATTTACTGAACATCCCGGCAAATGGAGGAATACCTCCAAGGGAGAAAAGGGCAAAGGTCATCAACACGCACAGTTTCGGATTGGTCTTGTAGAGGCCATTATAGTCTTCACGGTTCACCCTTCCCCCATTATGTTCCTCGATGCTGCTGATCACAGAGAAGACACCCATATTAGCCACAACATAAACAAGAATATAGAAACTCAAGGAAGAAAAACTCATCGCATTATCCCCTAAAATAGCCAGCACGATATAACCAGCCTGCGAAATTGAGCTGAAGGCCATGAATCGTTTCATGTCTTTCTGCCGGATAGCAAACAAGTTTGCAACGGTGATGGACAGTACCACGATAATATCCAGCATATACTGCCAGTACGTCGTCAGAGGCGCAAAGACCTTCATCAGGATGGCACACAAGGCAAAAGCTGCAGCCCCCTTGGAGCAGACACTCAGATACCCCGTAACCGTTGTCGGAGCGCCCTGATAAGTATCAGCCGTCCAGAAGTGGAACGGAACGAGGGAAATCTTAAAGGCCAGTCCACTGAAGAAGAACACCATGCCCATGATGGTCAGCGGAGAGAGAGTGATCTTCGCAGCCACATCATCAAAATAGAGTGTGCCCACAGCACCATAGATGAAAGAGATGCCATAGAGCATGACCCCGCTTGAGAAAGTAGCAGTAAGGATAAATTTCGCACCCGCCTCAGCTGAGTTATGCCGATATTTGTCCAATGCCACCAGGCAAGCCATAGGCACACTGGCCATCTCCAGTCCCAAGAAGAACAAGAGGAAATGATTGGCACTTACCATCATGTTCATACCGAGCAAGGTGGAGATGACAAGCATATAAAACTCGCCCTCCTTGAATGTCGTATCAGGACGTTGCATCCACTCACGACTCTGGATCAGCACGATCAAGGCGCCGAACCCTAAGATGGTCTTGATAATGCCGACCGATGCATTCGTGTAATACATCCCTCCGAAAGCCGTACGAGCCGATTCCGGGCTCATATTAATCAGCAGATAAGCAGTCATCAGGACAACCGCCAGGGTATTGAACCAAGGGCGAGGACGAACCCCTGATGCTTTTATGGCATCAGCACCATTTGAGTCAGCAGCTACCATGACAGGCCTGCGCGCTGAAGCAAAGTCTGCAATGAAGACAATGACCAGCATAGCCACTAAACAAATCTCCGGTATCAAGTTCAGAAATTGACTATAATCGATATCCATTTCTATTCTATTTCAAATTTAAACATTCATTTTCCGTCCCTTATAGAGCAGCCGTCAAAGCAGCTGTCTGGATATGTTGCAGGATCGGAGCTACTGCACCTACAATAATATGCTGTGCCCACAGAGGAGACAAGCCCAGACCGGCAACGCAGAAGATCAAGCTCCCCACGGCGATCCGCTCATCCCAGGTAGCATCATGCAACTGGTAAAATTTCTTGTTCGGAACTTTCTGGAACAAGATCTTTCCGACAGCCCGCAGGATGTACACGGCAGTAATCACAATAGAGGTTGTCGCAATGATCGTACATACTCGATGGAAGACATCAGCGTTCTCAAAAGATCCGATAAAGATGGTCATCTCAGCTACGAAGCCAGAGAATCCAGGAAGCCCTAGATTGGCCAGACCGGCAATGACATAAGCCACAGACAGGAAAGGCATGATTTTCATCAACCCACCGAGTTTGCGTACATCACGAGTTCCGCAACGGTGATAGATCATACCGATGACCGCAAAGAAAAGGGCTGTCGTCAGACCATGAGAGAGCATCTGAAGGACGGCACCCGTGATAGCTGTCTGGGTCATCATCAAGAGTGCGAACAGCACCATGCCGCAGTGAGATACGGAAGAATAAGCATTGATATATTTCAGGTCCGTCTGCACGCAAGCAGAAAGAGCTCCATAGACTACCGAACAAGTAGCGAGAATCAGGAAGATCCACGCCAGTTGGTGAGCGGCTGCAGGCAGCAAGTACATAGCAATGCGGAAGCAGCCATAGCCCCCCAGTTTCATCAACACGCCAGCGTGCAACATAGACACAGCCGTAGGTGCTGAAGCATGACCGTCAGGGCTCCAGGTGTGGAAGGGGAACAGAGCACCCAGCACGCCGAACCCGATGAAGACGAACGGGAAGAAGATCTTCTGGATATGCACCGGAATATTGTTCATAGCGGCTATTGCTGCTACGTTCATGGTCTTGGCGCCACTAAAATAGTAAATACCCAGAATACCGATAATCAGCAGAGCAGACCCGCCCATGAGCATCAATGTCAACTTCATGGCGGAATACTCTTTCGGTCCCGTCCCCCATACTCCGATCAGGAGGTACATAGGAATCAAAGCCACCTCATAAAACATGAACATGGTGAACATGTCTGTTGTGATAAAGAAACCGAACACACCGATACTCAGCAATACGAACCACAGGAAATACTCCTTTTTCAACGGTTCGAGGCGCCATGAAGCGAAAGTACCCGTGAAGACAATAACAGCTGAAAGTAAAAGCATCACCACGGAGATACCATCCACACCGACACTATAGTCAATATGCAACGGTGCAAACCAAGGTACACTGTAAGTAAAGAGCATTGCATCGGTATTGCCCGCATTACGCATCTGAACAAATGTAATCGTCAAATAGATAGCCAGGAGCAAAAGACAACTGGCACCTACGACCATCACACCGCGTACCTGTTTATCGTTCTTTGCCAGCCAGAGGCCAAGCAGCATCAAAACCGGAATGACAACGAATAATGTTAGTATACTCATTTTAATTTAATGTCTTAATAGAAAATGCAAAGCAATATAATCGTTAATGCTACCGTACCTGTCAGGAACCAGCTTGCATAAGAGCGGACATCACCGCTCTGCCACGGGCGGATAGACTCTCCCGCAGCCTGAGTACTCCAACCGGCAAAGTTGAATGTGCCGTCCACGATGTGGCGGTCAAACCAGGCAATAGGAATACTGAAAAGACCAAACACGATCTTATGGCAGAAGAACTGCCATGCGTTATCAATATAGAAGCGGTTGAGAGCAGCCCGATGGAACCGCGGGAACTTCTTTTCCAGCATCACCGGAATCGGATTCTTCTTCGGCGCATACATGATCGTTGCTGCTGCGATGCCGATCAAACCGGCACACAAACTAGGAAGAGCAGGCAGGAAATCACCATGCTGCAAAGGAATATCAAAACTCAGTCCATTGGCTGAGATGAAATGACCAAAAGGAATGAACCCTGCAACACAAGAGATCGCTGAGAGAATGATCAGAGGAATCTCCATGATCATAGGAGCCTCAGCCGGTTTACGACGATGCTCAGGATCCAGCTCATAATAGGACTGTCCCCAGAAAATAACATAATAGAGACGGAACATATAGAAAGCGGTCAGTCCCGCAACCATGACCATCCACCATTTGAAGAACACCCCTTGCCACCCCGGAATCTGACCACAGGCATCAATGATCTCATCCTTGGAGAAGAAACCAGAGAACGGCGGAATGCCGCTGATAGCCAGACAGCCGATAAGGAAGCAGATGTTCGTAATCGGCATATATTTATGCAAGCCCCCCATATATTCCTTGAAATTGGATCCGATAATGACAATGATCGATCCGGAGCAAAGGAACAAAAGAGCCTTGAACATAGCATGTGTAAACAGGTGGAACATACTGGCCATATAACCCAGGCCGCCAGTGCCATTGTCCAAAGAGAAGCAGACGCCCAGCGCAACCAGCATATAGCCGATCTGAGAGATCGTCGAGAACGCCAGTCCACGTTTAATATCACTCTGACAGCAAGCCACTACAGCTGCATAAAAAGCCGTGAAGGCCGCAATCCACGCAATCCAGTGAAGTTGGGTGATTGCCCCGAACTTGATATAGATAGGGAAGAGAGAAGCGACCTGATAGACACCAGCCACAACCATCGTAGCCGCATGAATCAAAGCACTGACCGGCGTAGGACCTTCCATGGCATCCGGCAGCCAGATATGCAATGGGAACATCGCACTCTTACCGGCACCACCGATGAACATCAGGAACAAGGCAGCCGGGATGACCCATGATGCGCCGGCAAGACGCCTGGTCAGATCAGGCATGACGCCTAAATCATAATTGAATGTCCCGACATAGAAACTATAGAAGAGGATACCTATCAAGAAGAACAAGTCGGCAAAACGCGTTACGATGAAAGCCTTCTTTGAGGCATGCACTGCCGCATGTTTAGGATAGTAGAAACCGATGAGCAGGTAAGAACAGATACCCACCAACTCCCAGAACAGATACATCTGGAAAAGGTTTGTTGCCACCACCAGTCCGAGCATAGACATCGTAAAGAGAGAAAGGAAAGCGTAAAAACGCTGGAACCCTTTCTGATAGCCTACCCGGTGATAATGCTCATCCAGGTTGGACATATATCCAAAAGAATAAATGTGAACCATGAAACTGACCGTGGTAATGACTACCAGCATCATCACACTGATTGGAGTCAGGCGGAAACCAATCTTAAAGAGTAACTGCGTACCGAAGAGCGGCGCCTTGCCGAAATCCAGCCAGGTGAAATTGAACGGAGTGACCGTAGGGTATAAACCTGTGGCAGCATCTCTCCCGATCACAAAGAAATATTCGTATGCCGTATAGAGAGACAGCGCAAAGAGCGTGCCAACGACAAACGTACCGATCAGGCCGGCAACAGGTTTCTTCATCTTCATGCCGAAGAGTCCCAAGAGCAGGAAACTCAGGAAAGGCAGAAGGAGTATCAAATATGCATAACTGTATTCCATTATCTTTTAGAATTTCATGTTTTCAATGCTGTTCACCTGATCACTATGATAAACACGGTAAACGTTGATGATAATAGCCAGGGCTACAGCTGTCTCGGCAGCACTCACACCGATGGAAAACAGCGTGAAAAAGAAACCTTCCATCTGTCCCGGATAAAGAATGCGGTTGAAAACTGCAAAATTAATATCCACAGAGTTCAAGACGAGTTCAATAGAGATCAGCATGGCAATCAGATTGCGACGGGTCACGAATCCAAAAACGCCAATAAAGAACAAAAGTGCACTCAGCACGAAAAAACATTGTACAGGTATCATTTCTTATCCTCCTTCCTTGCAATCATAATGCCACCTACTATACAAGCCAGCAGGAATACTGAGATAAACTCAAATGGCAGAACGTATTGGTATTTACCGGAACCCATCAGAGCCGAACCGACTTTCTTGACAGGAACCTCAACATCAGCCATGCTGGCAGCTTGATCTATAAAATGATTTTTCAGGAGGACAACTGCTACTGTAACCAGTCCTATCAAGCATAGTAAAAAAGCAAAAGCTACACGACTGCCCTTAAAATGTTCAATCATTCCCTGAAGTGTATCCTTGCTTACCAACTGGATAGCGAAGATAAACATCATCATAATACCACCTGCATAAATTGCGATCTGAGCAACACCCAGGAAAGTATAATCGAGCAGGAAATAAATACCTGCGACACCAAACAGAACGAATAGCAGGAAGGTAGCGGCCCGCATGATTCGCTTGGTCATGACGCATAAAACAGCTGAGCCTAGAATGACTACAGCCAGAATGCAAAATATAACGATATTAGCCATATCTTTTACTACTATTTAGTCTTTGTATTAAACTTACCGATCTGATAAGGAGCACCACCGTCAATGATATTTGGCAAACTGCCGCCCTTATAAACTTCCTTGTCAAGATGCAATACCAGTTTGCTGCGGTCAAAAACACTGTTTTCAAAATCGTTGACAAACTTGATTGCACCAAAATTGCAGGCATTGACACAAAGTTCACAGAA
Source organism: Prevotella sp. UBA5379 (assembly GCA_002409785.1). GTDB lineage: Bacteria > Bacteroidota > Bacteroidia > Bacteroidales > Bacteroidaceae > Prevotella. Next base: position 27,058 of record DHOX01000091.1, read on the forward strand.
CATGCAATCGCCCAGATCATACTGATAGTCGATGAGATGACGCTTCTTCTTGCCTGTTTCCGGATCCGTAACCATCTCATGGGTAATCTTGATTGTTCCGTTCGGGCAAGCTTTCTCACACATGGTACAAGCCACGCACTTATAACTTTCATCCTCATTGCGCAAGAAGACCAGCCGGCCCCGGAAGCGCGGAGAGATATGAAGGGTGGTCTTACGATTCTCAGGATACTGCTCCGTACTTTTGGGAGTGAAGTATTCCCGCATGGTCGTCTTCATCCCAATGAGCAATGTCTTGATCGCATTTCCAATACCACCGAAATATGAATGATTATTCATTGATTTGTTGATTATCAATTGTTGATTAAATATGCCAGCCGAGTTTAAATACCACACAAACTGTCATGACCACGAGATTGAGCAGAGACAGAGGCATCAGGTATTTCCATTCAAGTTTCAGGATATTATCAATCCTCAGACGAGGGAAAGTCCACCTGATCCACATCAGGAAAAAGACCAGGACAAAAGTCTTGCCCAGCATCCATATAAATCCCGGGATATAGTCCATCAGATGATCAAAGCCAGCCACGCCGATATGGAGTGGCATCCAGCCACCAAGGAAGACCGTAGCAGCTATTCCGGAGACCACGAACAGGTTCAGGTATTCTGACAAATAGTAGAAACCGAATCCCATACCCGAATATTCCGTATGATAACCGGCCGTCAGCTCACTCTCCGCCTCAACCAGGTCGAACGGGCCACGGTTAGCTTCCGCATTTCCTGCAATCAGGAAGATGAGAAAGGCAACGATTGCGGGCAGAGGAGCCCGGAAGATCAGCCATCCATGAGCCTGATAATCCACGATACCGGAAACCTGCATGGTACCCGTCAAGGTTACAGCGGCGACCAGACAGAGTCCCAACGACATTTCGTAGGAAATCATCTGAACAGCGCCACGCATGGCAGAGACAACAGAATATTTATTATTACTTCCCCAGCCGGCCATGAAGACACCAATAATGCCGATGCTGCTCAAGGCAGTAATCATGAACACTCCGACATTAAAGTCCAGGACCTGAGCCCCTTTGTTCCAAGGCAGGAAAGAGAATGTACCTATAGAGGCCGTGATGACCAGAAAAGGTGCCAGATAATACAATAACTTATCACTTTTATCAACAGGGAAGATCTCCTTGATCAGCATTTTCACCACATCGGCAAAAACCTGAAAGACTCCCCAGGGGCCCACACGCATCGGGCCGAGACGACACTGGAAATAGGCACAAACCTTACGTTCCATGAATATCAACACGATAGCCAATAAAGCATACAGGATGATAATCAGTAAAAGAACGACCACACACTCGATGAAAATTGACCAGAAGTTCCCCAGACCGCAAGTCTGACGAAGCAGTTGGTCAAACCATCTTGTTACTATACCAAAATCAAACATAATTATCTATCAATATCAGGAATTACGTAATCTAAAGCAGCACCGGTAGCAATCAGGTCTGCAATCTTCTGGCCCTGGAGCATTTTATCCATAGCCCCCACGAGAGACAATCCCATCGGACGAATCTTCAAACGGTACGGACTCTTGTCGCCCCTGCTGTCCAGGTAAACGCCAAACTCACCGCTGGCGCCCTCTACGGCATAATACCATTGTCCTTCAGGAACTCGGATAACCGGTTTCTGCTTGATATAGAAATCACCCTCAGGAATATTATCAATAAGTTGTTCGATAATATCCAGACTCTGGTACATCTCATCAATATGGACATAATAGCGGTCCATCGAGTCACCGTGCGTACGAGTGCACTCTTTCCACTCCACCTTATCATACAGGTCGTAAGGATGGTATTTACGGACATCGTTCTTCCAGCCAGCTGCCCTTCCGGCAGGACCGGTAACGGCGTAGTTGATACAATCCTCAAGTCCCATCGGCCCGATACCCTCAAAACGTTCATGAGTGATAACATTGTCACCGAAGACATCAAGATATTCCTGGATCATCGGGCGAAGATACTTGCAAAGAGCCTTTACGTTTTCCACAAAGTGAGGATCAATATCTGCCTGACAGCCTCCGATACGGTAATAGTTTTCTATCAACCGTCCTCCGGTTGTCTCTTCCATCACATTGAGTACATGTTCACGATCACGCATACCATAGAGGAAAGCCGTCAAGGCACTCAGGTCCTGTGCACAGCACCCCGTGAACAACAAGTGGTTATCCAGGCGCTGCAGCTCATCCATGATTGTACGGATATAATGGATACGATCACTGAGTTCTATGCCCATGGCTTCCTCGATGACCCCCACGAGAGCGTGTCGGTTCATCATAGCCGACAGATAGTTAAGCCGGTCTGTCAAAGCCAATGTCTGCGGATAGGTAAATCCCTCACATATTTTCTCAATACCCCGGTGGATATAGCCCAGATGCGGATAGACATGTACGATCTGTTCTCCGTTCAGCACAGTCTGCAGGCGCAGCACCCCATGAGTAGACGGATGGTTAGGACCGATATTCACCGTAAATTCATCCGATTGGATCAACCGTCGCGGCGTCTTGGTCAAGTCACCGTATTTATCAAGGTTATACTCTACCGTCCAGTCCGATTCCGGTTCATCCGTTTCCGGAAAACGATTATGTTCAGGGCTCATGTCGTAATCCTTACGGAGCGGATAGCCCTTGAAATCATTTCTCAGGTACAGGCGGCGCATATCCGGATGTCCCAGGAATATAATTCCCAGGAAATCATAGACCTCACGCTCGAGGAGTTCACCATCATGCCAGATGGAACAGATTGTAGGAAGCACATAGTCTTCGCCGATCTGTCTGGCGATCTGTTTGACGGACATCCGGTCATGTGTCTGGGTATTCTCCAAGATATAAATACAGCCGAGACCTTCTTCGCCGAAGTCCTCACCCACAATCGTGACCAGGTAGTCGAAATGTTTTTCGCTTTTCAACTTTGCCATCTCTTTGGCAAAGTCATCAAAAGGGAATGTTATATTGTTCAGTTTCATAACGTGCGTACCTTAGTTTTTAAGCAGCAGGAGTATTACCCTGGTTTTTATTTGTTTCTTTCGAAGAATCGACCGGCTTTGTATCCGGCTGTACAGGAGCAGGAGTTACATTTTCCTTTCCCGTCTGTTCCTTCTCCCGCTCAGAGAGTTGGTCCAGTTCTTTGCCCAATTGATCGACCTGCTCTTTGGTGACCCCGTCCTTGACAATGATCGGATCATCCTGATGAAGCAGTTTTTCAAAAGCAAGATTTTCATTGCTCAGGCCGTGCAGTCCTCCAGCCTCCATCGATTCGCGGCGTTCCGCAGCATTCATCTTATGATTAGCACCGCCGAAGAACCGTTCAATCTTTACCTTCCGTTGCAATTGCATCATTCCGTAAAGGATAGCTTCAGGACGGGGAGGGCAGCCAGGGATATAGACATCCACAGGCACCAGTTCGTCAATACCACGAACCACATAATAGCTGCTCTTGAAAGGCCCACCACTGATCGTACAGCCCCCGACGGCCACGACATATTTCGGTTCAGCCATTTCATCATACAAGCGCTTGAATACAGGAGCCATCTTGTTTGTGATCGTCCCTGCGCACATGATAATATCTGCCTGCCGGGGAGAATTACGCGTTACCTCAAAGCCGAAGCGCGAGAAATCATAGCGGGCACAGCCGACAGCCATGAATTCAATTCCGCAACAAGAGGTACCGAAAGTCAATGACCAAAGAGAATTGGAACGTCCCCAGTTAATGGCCCAGTCCAGATTTCCTAACACTACATTTGTACCACCCTGATTCAATTCTTCCGTCAATTTCTGCAGCGTATCATTATCCTTGAATTCGCCATAAGGAATAGACTTGATTTTGGGCTTTCTTATTTCCATTCGAGCACTCCTTTCCGCCAGGCGTATGCCAGGCCAAACACTAATACCAACAGGAAGAAACCGATGCTGAGAAGAGCTTGTGATCCATACTCCTTAACGACCACAGCCCAAGGATACAGGAAGACGGTCTCCACATCAAACAACAGGAAAAGCAGAGCAAAGAGATAATATCCCACATGCATAGGCAGCCAAGAGGAGCCACGTGTAGGAATACCACACTCAAACTGTTCACCTTTTACCGGGTTGTATGAACGAGGCCCTATCAGTTTGGCGATCACATAAGCGCCAACCACTAAGGTCACGGCCGTCAGCAAAACGGTAATAAACAAGATAAAGTTCATAAATTATAACGTTATTATTATTGCAAATAGAAGAGCAGAGGCCTTCTGCCCAAACGTCTGCAAAGATACTAAAATTTATGTAATATTGGTCCTTTATCTTTAAAAAAAACAAAATATAAAACGATTTTTTAAAGAAACTAAACATTTGGAACCATGGTTATTGCAGACCCGATAAAGTCATCTATTTCCAGTGAACCAAGCGGAAGAAACAATCCGAGCCATATTCCGCGCATCAGGAATGATGGATCATTTTATAAAGTTGGTGTTTTAAGCATCTTATTAGGTTTCAAGAATAAAGGGACTCAAATAACAGGGTTGGTTTTTACAGTATATGATTTTAAGGCCTTAAAGTCAGACCTTGACGCCTGATTCCGGGCGGGTATAGTCATGGAGGAGCAATATGCACCATTTCGGGGGACCGTAATACACCATTTCGCTTACCATTGGCTATCGTGAGAATCAGTGACTATGATTCTTTCTTATCCTTAAGAAGACAACAATATTATTTGAACCGGAGGGATCCGTCCCAAAGGAATACGACCGAAAGGAAAACAAGTCTAAAAGCCCCGGAGAGTTCCTCCCCGGAGCCAGTTATTCAGAAAACAACCTGAGAGATCAGAAAGCACGTTCCATGAGTTCCAGGCACATTCTGCTATTATGATAAGGACATTTCCAGAATCCAGCCTTATCATTCTCCCGGTCCACTGTCCCATCTCCCAGAATTGCCCAGTACCATTCCCCATGATCATTATCGATAAGATGATCCTGGATATAACGGAAGCAACGCTCAGCCACCTCCAAGGCTCTATGGTCCCCGAAATGCTGATAAAGATTTATATGTCCGATGACATTCTCACATTCTACCCACCATTGCCGCTGCCGGTCATAACGATCCGTATCCGTCCAATGCTCATAGATCAGTGATCCATCCTTACAGAGTCCTTCCTCACTGGCCCGGGCAATCCTGCGGATGGCAGGTTCAACCACTTCAAGCAAATTCCGGTCTCCCAGGACCAGGGCAGATTCGTGCATCAACCAACTTGCTTCTATTTCATGGCCAAAACTCTGGATATTTCTTTTCCCTTCCCAATGATCATCAAAAAACAGATCTATATGTCCCTCCGGATTCATGAAGATATTCAAGAAAATATCCAGCAGATTACGGATGCTCTTCTTCAAGGCAGGGTCTTTCCATATCCTGTAAAGATTAGTATAAGGTTCCAGAATATGCAAATGAGAATTCATCGTACGGGAACCATTCTCATCCTTGTCCGACAGTCTCATATCCTCAATCGGTTTCCAATCGCGTGTCAAAGCCTCCACATACCCTTTGCTGACCGGATCGAAAGCATGTTTTTCAATATCATGATAGAGAGAGATGGCAGCAGCTTTAGCCTCCTCATCACCAGTAGCCCTGGCATATTCAGACAATCCATAGATAGCAAAGCCAGTAGCATAAGTTTGTTTTTTAGTATCTTCAGGCTGTCCCTTGAAATCCAAACTCCAGTAGACGCCTCCATACTGATCATCTATAAAATACTGAAGGATATAATCCCTGGCCCTGGTAGCAGCTTTGAGATATTCCGGTTTATGCAACACCCGGTAAGCAGCCGAGAAGGCCCACAAGATACGAGCATTGAGAATAGCGCCCTTATCCGCTTCAGGATGAACGATGTCATGGCCGTCAATACGGCCATAATATCCCCCGTTTTCATGATCAGTAACTTTGTTGATCCAGTAAGGCAGGATATTAGTTTCCAGGATATTCCGTGCCTGTTCTTTTAACTTTTCCATCATCAAATGATTTTTATATCATCCGGTCAACCGGCCGGACATTAGAAAATAAGATTCCAGCTTTCCCTTCCCTAATTCTGAGGATGCCTGTGAGCCTCACGACGAATTTTCAGGTCTGCACTGATCTTCTTCATTTCATCATTAGTCAGCGGGTAGAAAGCGACGGCAACGACAGCGACCAGGCATGCGATGGCCGGGAACCAACTCATCATCAGATTAAGGCCATGGACAGCTCCGGCAGACTGTATGGCCCCCTGGACTGCCTTGTAGCCAAAGGCACTCAGCAGCCATAGTACCAAAGCACTCCCTACAGCACCACCGATTTTCTGCGCCATCGACGAAGACGAGAATATCAGCCCCGTAGAAGAGTTACCATGTTTCCATTCTGACCAGTCCCCAATATCTGCGAACATGCTCCATAGCAATGGATAAGTAATGCCACAACAGGCATTGATCAGCACCTGCAGGATCAGCATTCCCCAGACCCCGCCGACCGTAACCGGCAGATAATAAAAGAGGATGCTGAGAACTCCCGCGATCAGCATGGCAAAAAGGTAAGTATGACTTTTGCCTATACGGTTTGAGACAGGCACGGCAAAGATTACACCAAACATATTTGCCACCTCACCAATAGCCAGAAAGACCCCACAGGACAAAGTGATCCCCCGTCCGAGTTGAGCTTTATTCCCGAGATAGTCCTGGAAATAATAAGCGGCCGTCCCCCCACGAATACTACTGAAGAATACTGCTGCTATGGAAGCCACAAGGAGGATCCACCAAGGAACATTAGAAACCAGAGACTTGATGTCATGCCAGACAGAAGCCTTTGCCGGTTTCCCTTTGCCCTGAGCATCCGGGGTATCCTCAACCTTCACCGCATCTGAGGTAACCACATGCTCCCGGGTCATGGAAAAACAGCAGAAAAAGAGGATGGCACAGATGATTCCGATGACCACCATGGAAAGAGTCCAGGCTGTCGGCGAACTGATACCTCCGAAGAAATTACGGATAGGTTCAAAGATCGCCAGTGCCAGGAAGCTGCCACCAAAAGCGAAGAACATACGGAAACTGGAAAATACGGTCCTTTCCCGCTGGTCATCCGAAATAACGCCCAGCATAGCTGCATAGGGAACATTGATTCCACTGTAAACCGTCATCATCAGGATATATGTTGCGTATGCATAGAATAGTTTCCATCCATGGGCGAAATGAGGGACGGTGAATGTCAAGACCCCCATAAAGGCAAACGGGATAGCCATCCACAACAAATAAGGACGGTATTTCCCCCATTTTGTCCTTGTACGGTCAGCGATGATCCCCATACACGGGTCAAAGACCGCATCCCAGAGTTTGGTAACCAGAAGGAGCATGGCTCCTTCAGAAAGAGTCAGTCCAAAGATATTAGAATAAAAGAAGGGCAGATAGTAAGTGAAGATTTTCCAGAACATACTGGAAGACATATCACCGAAACCATAGCCGATCTTCTCGGATAATTTTGCTTTTGACATAAATAGATTGTTAGTTACAGGTAGAACCGGCGAAGGGCCGTTCTTTAAAGAAACGTCCCTCTGCCTTAATTATTATCGATTAAGATTGTGTTTCGCGTTTTCACGGTTTTTGGCGATCAGTCTTTTAACAGTTTCCACACTATGTGTGGTAGAAAAACCATCCTGAGGAGTATTCTTGCAATAATCAACAAGTTTGTCGATCGTTGACGTAGCAACATGCAGCCGGGTATCACAGGAAGCATAATAGATAAAGACCTTACCGTCCTCATCAGCGATCCAGCCATTAGAGAAAACCACGTTCATGACATCCCCAATATATTCCCCTCCCTGAGGGATGAGAAAATAGCCACCCGGCTGAGCAATGACACGTGTAGGATCCTCCAGGGCAGTCATATACATATAGAGCACATACCTCAGTCCGGAGGCTGTACCCCGGACGCCATGAGCCAGATGCAGCCATCCCCGGGGAGTCTTGATAGGAGCAGGTCCCTCCCCATTCTTGACCTCCATGATCGTGTGATAATGACGGAAGTTGATGATCTTTTCATCTTTCACCTCTGCATGTTCTATATCATCCACCAGCGCCCAGCCGATACCGCCACCCGATCCAGCATCTATGAATCCATCTTGCGGACGGGTATAGAAAGCATATTTACCCTGAACGAATTCAGGATGGAGGACCACATTCCGCTGCTGATTCTTGCTTTTCAAGTCCGGCAAGCGATCCCAGTGGACCAGGTCATGAGTTCTCGCAATAGCAGCAGTTGCCGTCGCAGCAGAAAGATCCTCAGGGTGCGCCGGGTCATGGCGCTCCGCACAGAATATCCCATAGATCCATCCATCTTCATGACGAGTCAACCGCATATCATAAACATTAGTTGCGGGGACACTGTCATCCGGCATGGTCACCGGCTCTTTCCAGAACCGAAAATGATCCACGCCATTAGGGCTCTCCGCCACGGCAAAAAAACTTTTCCGGTCAGCTCCTTCCACACGGGCTATCACAACATATTTCCCATTCCATTTGATTGCACCGGCATTGAAAGCCGCGTTCATCATAATGCGCTGTTCCAGATAAGGGTTATCTTTTTCATTGAAATCATACCTCCATTCCAAGGGAGTATGTTCACCCGTCAGAACCGGATATTCATATTTTTCGTAGATTCCATTTCCACCCTTTACAGGTTGATTTTTCCGACACAGGAGTTGTTCATGAAGAATTTTCAGAGCTTTTACCTTTTCATCAAATGTACATATCATATCTTTTAATTTTTATATCGCATTTAACAGACATCAGACACAAGACCGGTCATCTGATCGTTTTCATATCATTCAAGAACAAGGATGTGGGATAGCTATACAATACCCGGAAGTCAGCAGTACAGGATTTATCAGGAGCAGGTCCAAAGTTTTCCTTCGGCTGATCCCAGGCATTCCGCCAGAGCAGGACGTAAGAGAGACGGAAGCCCTGGATGGCTTTCCACAGTCCCGTAGTAAACCACTGAGGATCAGGAGTATTACGGGAGCCTGTCTCGGCAAAGCACATCAGTTTGTGATGAGCCGCAGCCACCCGGCTGATGACAGTATATTCTTCCCGCACCTGACGGATATAAGTCTCCTTCGAATCATTTCCATAAAGGTCAGCGCCCATCATATCCACATACCGGTCTCCGGGGTAATACTGCATGAAGTTCTCTTCCGTCTCATGGTCAGTTCCCCCCGGAGAGTAGCAGAACACCAGGTTATCCAGTCCCATTCCACGCAGTGTACGTACGGTCAACCGATAGAGTTGCTGGTATTCATCAGGCGTACAGGAATTCTTTCCCCACCAGAACCAGCCTCCAGACATCTCGTGCCACGGGCGGAAAATGAGCGGTACAAGTTTTCCATCAGCCGTCCTGATGGAGAGAAGGAACTTCCCTACCCTCGAGAGCCAACTCATAAACCGGGGATTATCCTTTCCCCCCGGGAGGATCTGTGATACAGCCCTCCCACTGGGATCCCATGCGCTCTGCATTGTCACCGGATTAGTAGAGTGCCAGCTGATCTCAACGACGCCACCTCTATTATATTGAGCCAACGCCTGTTGACGGATCTGATCGAAAGGTACACCATCCAGGTTCCGCGTAGAATCCAGTTCCAGATGTCCCAGTTCAAAGCCCATCAGCGCAGGGTAATCACCACAAGTCTCCTTTACGTCACTCCTTCCATACTCCCATTTCCAGGTAGTGCCGTACATCGGATCATCCTGATGACCGATCATGACCCCCTTTTTCTCTATTTTCTGGAGACGTTTAATCAGTTTTTCAGCCGGAGAGGCAGCCATGCTCCGACAAGCGAACAGTCCGCAGACCGCTATGATCCATAAATGCTTGTATGTCATCATCTATCAGCTATTGGTTAAAAATTGAATATTCACTTTACGTGTAATTGTGCTTTCAGGAAATCCTGCCACTCCTCCCACTGTTCCTGATACCAGTAATGCCCCGTCATCGGGTAAACGCTCAGTTTTTTAGGAGCTTTTACAATATTATAGGTTCCATAGGAAGAAGTAGGTGGAACCGTCTCATCATTATATCCAAAAGAGAACCAACAA